>NZ_JBFAJO010000020.1:0-129099 GCF_040655255.1 Kitasatospora sp. NPDC050463 | reverse complement strand
TCACCAGGACCGTCAAGCGCAAGCTCAAGAAGATCCAGTACCGAGCCCATCTGATCGACGCCTGCCTCACCGAGACCGGACTGATCATGGACGGCTGAGCTCAGCAACAGCCGACATCACGCAATCAAGTTCAGTACCACTACTGATCCCCGGCCCTGGCGTGCTGTCACCGTGCTGACCTAGGCCCTCAGGGCCAACACTTCCGCAGGTCACAGCGTTGTGGTGGAAATTCCACTTCACGTCTGAGCATCTGGTTGCTTTGAGCTGGGCCGATCTGCCATGTGTGCGGGTCGGACGGGGCCCGCCTCGCTTGGCGCGAGTCCTGATCTCTCCCGTGCTCAGTCTTCGTAGTGGTAGCGGCATTGGGCGATCAGGATCGAGTCCTCGCCGACCTGTGGATCAGGCGGTGCTCGTCGTTGGTGCGACGCGATCAGTAGCCCTGGAGGGCCGTGCCTCAGTGGTTCTGGCTCGCCGATGCCTTCGTTGCCGTTGCGGGCGGGATATCAGTCCAGCAGGTGAGCGTTGACCGCGCGGGCCTCGTCGGCCAGCTCCGGCAGCTCCACGACCTCGATCCCGGCCGCCTCCAGCAGCGCCGTGCCCTGGCAGTCGGTGACGAAGAGGTCCGGCTCGCGCCAGGCGACCACCACCCGGGGGACGCCCGCCGCGATCAGCAGCCGGGCGCACGGCAGCGGCCGGGAGGCCCGTCGGCCGCAGGGTTCCAGCGAGCTGTAGACGGTCGCGCCGCGCAGTCGCGGATCGTCCGCCGGAAGCTTGGCCAGGGCCGACTCCTCGGCGTGGTCGTGCGGGTCCGTCTCCCGGCTCCAGCCCTCGGCGAGAACCTCGCCGTCCGCGCCGACGATCACCGCGCCGACCGAGAAGGCCGTCGTGGAGGGCGGGCAGCGGCGCGAGAGCTCGACGGCCCGCCGCAGGTGTGCGAGGTCGGACGGTGCGCTGGTCACGGGGCGGGCTCCTTCGGGGCGTACCTGAGCAGGACGACATCGCCCACGGTACGTGCCTCCAGCAGGCGCATCCGGCGGGCCGGTCCGCCGGGGAAGGCCGCCGGGTGGACGAAGCGCGGCGCGTCCGCCTGCCCGACCAGCAGCGGGGCGACGGCCAGCTGGAGCTCGTCGGCCAGGCCCTGGGCCAGGAACTGGGTGTGCACGCTGCCACCGCCCTCGACCATCAGCCGCCGTACTCCGCGGGCCCCGAGGTCGTCCAGGACGGCGCCCAGCCCGACGGTCTCGCCGAGGGCCACCACCTCGGCCAGCCCGTCCAGTGCCGGGCGGAGCACCGCGGCGCCGGCGTCCGAGGTGTAGGCGATCTTGTCGCCGCCGGTGTGCCAGAACCTGAGTGCCCGGTCGAGCGCCCCGCCCGCGGTGAGGGTGACCTTCAACGGGTACGCGGGCCGGCCGGCCGCGAGCCGGGCGGCCCGCCGGCCGGGATCGTTGACCAGCAGCCGGGGGTTGTCCGTGCGCAGGGTGTTGCCGCCGACCAGGATCGCGTCGCTGGCGGCGCGCTCCTCGTCCACCCGGTCGAAGTCCGCCGGGTTGGAGAGCAGCAGGCGGTCGGGGGAGGCGTCGTCGAGGTGTCCGTCGAGGGACATCGCGGCGCTCAGCAGGACGAAGGGGCGGCGGCCGGGCATGGTGGAACCGTTCTGTCGGGAGCCCGTCCACGGTACGGGCCCGGCCCTGTGGGGCGCGTCGCACGGGGGCGGGTGTTCGTCCGGTGGCCCGCTGCCGGCGTTCGCCGCGTGGCCCAACCCCGGTCCGCACCTCGCGCCGCCCCACCTCGAAGGGCTGTCACGGCCAAGGACCTCACCCGGCCGGAGCGGAAGTAGTCCCGTACCGCCTGGTTCACCCTCAACCAGCGCTTCCCGGACGGCAAATACCCTCGCTCGGACGACGGGCGAGGGCTTCCGCACGGAGCATGGTGATCGAAATATGAGACGAATCTTCTCGCCATGCGGGACGAGGAGTAGCGTCGGAGACGTCGGGAGAACCGACCGCGGGGAACGACCGAAACCCAGGGGGACCGCCATGACCGGACAGCAGCCCACCGTCTACACGCACGGCCACCGGGAGCCCGTGCTGCGCTCGCACCGCTCCCGCACGGTGGCCAACTCGGCCGCCTACCTGCGGCCCGAACTGCGGCCCGGGCAGACCGTGCTGGACGTCGGCTGCGGCCCCGGCACGATCACCGCCGAGCTGGCCGAACTGGTCGGCCCCACCGGGCGGGTGGTGGCCGTCGACACCTCGGCCGAGGTGCTGGAGTCGGCCGCCCGGTACGCGGCGGACCGCGGCGTGTCCAACGTGGTCTTCCAGGTCGCCGACGTGCACGGACTGCCGTGTGCGGACGGGGAGTTCGACGTGGTGCACGCCCATCAGGTACTGCAGCACGTGAGCGACCCGGTGGGGGCGCTGCGGGAGATGCGCCGGGTGACGGCACCGGGCGGAGTCGTCGCGGCCCGGGACGTCGACTACGCGACCATGACCTGGTACCCCCAGGTGTCCGAGCTGGACCGCTGGCTGGCGCTGTACCGGCGGATCGCCCGCGCCCACGGCGGCGAGCCGGACGCCGGCCGACGGCTGCTGTCCTGGGCCAGGCAGGCCGGCTTCACCGACGTCACCGCGACCTCCAGCACCTGGACGTACGCGACGCCCGAGCAGCGGGAGTGGTGGGGCGGGCTGTGGGCCGACCGGATCCTGGCGACCGACATCGCCGAGGTGGCGGTGGCCGAGGGGTACGCGGACCGGGCGGAGCTGGAGCGGATCGCGGCCGGGTGGCGGCGCTGGGTGGCCGCCGAGGACGGGTGGTTCGCGATGCTGCACGGCGAGGTGTTGGCGCGCCGGTCCTGAGCGTCCGGCGGTCGGAAAAGGGCGAGTGGGTGTTCTCCAAGATCGGGTAAAGTCGCGCGTCCGTTCCCATGGTCCGCCCGCTGGCCCGCCCGCAGGTCAGTTCGCCGGTCCGTCCACGGAACGTTCGAGTCGTCACTGCCGAGCTGATGCCCGTGACCGGGCCGGGGGAGTCCACGTGTCCAAGCCCGAGTCCGACGCGCCCGTACCCGCGTCGGATGCCGCCGCGTCGGACGCTGTCCGGTCGACCGGTGAGGCGTGGGACGCCGTCGCGCCGCCGGTCGCCGCACCGGACGGTCCGGCCGTGGACACCTCATCGGCCGACGCCGCGCCGGCCGAATCCGTCGCGGCGGGTGCTCCGGAGCCCGCGGAGCGGGTGGAGCTGACCAAGCCGACCAGGCCCGACGCCGGGCCCCCGGCCCCGGAGGCTGCCGTCGAGCCCGCGGCACCGACCGCCGCAGCGCCCGCAGCGCCCGCCGACCCGTGGGCCGCGCCCGGCACGACCGCCCCCGCCACCCCCGGCACGACCGCCGCCCCCGGCGCCGTTCCCACCGCCGACCCGTGGACCGCCGCCGGCGGCCCGGTGCCGCCCGGTCCGCCGCCCGCCTCCGGCTGGGCCGCCGTCCCGCCCGGCGCGCTCTCCGGCTTCCAGCCCGGCTACGCCTACCCGGCCCCCGAGGTCACCAACGGCTTCTCCGTCGCCGCGCTGGTCACCGGCCTGCTCTGCATGTGGCCCCTCTCGCTCGCCTTCGGCATCGTCGCGCTGGTCCAGATCCCCAAGCGCAACGAGCGCGGCCGGGGCATGGCGGTGACCGGTGTGGTGCTGGGCATTCTCGGCGTGCTGGTCACCCTGGTGGGCTTCCTCGGCCTCCTCGCCGCCGGAGTGGACGCGAGTGCCGACCGCCCGGCCCGTGCCCCGAAGGCGCCCGGGTCGGTGCTCTGGTCCTCGCTCAAGTCCGGCGACTGCTACAACCCGCCCGGCGGCGCCGCGGGCTCCGAGGACGGCGACGCGACGGTCCTCTGGGTGCTCAAGGCGTCCTGCTCGCTGCCGCACCACGGCGAGGTGGCCGGCACCGCCCGGATCCCGGAGGGCGACGGGCTCGCCTACCCGGGCGAGAGCCTGGTCCGGGAGAGCGCCGCGACCCTCTGCGGCCCGGTGCTCACCGACTACGCACTCGACTACTGGGCCGTGCCGGACGGCATGGACGAGGTCTACCTCTACCCGAGCCGCGCCAACTGGAAGTCCGGCGAGCGCTACGCGACCTGCGCCTACGAGGACCGCGACGCCGAGCACCTGGGCAGTGTCCGCACCGACCGGGGCAAGCTGTCCTCGGCCCAGTTGACCTACCTGGAGGCCGCCCGGGCCTACAACACCGTCTCCTGGAGCGAGCCGGACGCCGAGGTCGCCGAGGCCCGGTCCGACTACGTGTCCTGGGCGAGCCGGATGGCCGACGCCTCCCGCAAGGAGGCCGAGCAGCTGTCCAAGGGCGCGGTGGTCTGGCCGGATGGCGCCAAGCCGAAGGTGGCCGAGCTGGTGGCCGCCCAGCGCGACGCCGCCACGGTCTGGGACACCGCGGCGAGGACGGTCGACGCCACCGCGCTCGAACGTGAGATCCGGCGGGCGAAGGCGCTGGTGTCCAAGTCGGCCAAGGTGACCGTGGAGATCCGCCGTGAACTCGGCCTGTCGACCGGTGAGCAGGTCGGCGAGATCCGGGCCTGACGGCGAGATCCGGGCCTGACGGCGGGGGCTCGGCCTGACGGCGGGAAGCGGCCCGGTCGCGTCTTACCGGGCGTTAACCGGGCCCGTACCTGCCGGTAGCGCGCCGGGCGTAGCGTCCCCGTCGGGACGGTCCCGGCCCGACCCCCACGCGGGCCGGGACCGTACGCCCGGGGGCCGAGCCGCGCCCCGTGTGCCGCATGCCGTGCGGCCGCCGGCCGTTCCGACCCGGTGGGCTCCTACGCTCACCGGTATGGACACCTGTCGGGTGATGCGCCAGGACGACAACGGCAACCGCTTCGTGGTCGCCAAGGGCCTGGGCCGGGCCGAGGCCGAGCGGCTGGCGGCCGAGTTCGAGGCCCGCGGCCACAAGCAGCTGTACTGGGTGGAGGCCGAGGCCGCATAGGGTCGGGGCCATGGAGAACCGGATCGTCGTCGGGGGCGCGCTCGTCCACCGGGGCCGGGTGCTGGCCGCCCGCCGCAGTGCTCCGGCCGAGGTGGCCGGGCGCTGGGAGTTCCCGGGCGGCAAGGTCGAGCCCGGCGAGACGCAGCCCCAGGCGCTGGAGCGGGAACTGCTGGAGGAGCTCGGTGTCCGGGCGAAGGCGCTGGAGCGGTTGCCCGGCGCGTGGCTGGTCCGCCCGGGCCTGGAACTGCGGCTCTGGGTGGCCGAACTGCTGTCCGGCGATCCGCAGCCGCTGCAGGACCACGACGAGCTCCGCTGGCTGGGCCCCGCCGAGCTCGACGGGTTGGACTGGCTCGACCACGACCGCGAGGCCCTCCCGCACCTCGCCCACCTGCTGACCGTGGCTCGCCCCGCGCGCTGAGCGCCCGGTGGCCTGCGCGCCTGCGGCCTGAGCCCCGCGCGCTGACACTCCACGCGCCGACCTCACGCCGCACCCCCCGCGCGTGCGCCGGGGCGCGGGCACTCCCGGCACGCCTCGCGTGCCCTCCCGCGCCCCTTCCGTGCCGCACCCGCCCCGAGGGCACCCCGTGCGCGAGCAGCTGCCCTCGCCACGCGCAATACGCCAGGTAGGTCAATCGGAAAAGACGACCCTTAAGCCGGGATAGCCTGGGTTCTGCTGGGTATGTCACTTTTCGGCACTATTCGTCACCATCGGTGAGCCGTCCCCAGCCGGCGACACCGATCCCGACCAGAGCCGGAGGCCCCGTCGGTGTCGAATACCGGTCACGGTGGCGGGGGAGCGCGACGCACGGGCACCGGGGGGAGTGCCTCCGCCCGTGCCCGCCTGCGCCGTGGTGGGCGCCGGCCGCAGCCGCCGCCGGCCGGCCGCCGCCGGGGTGACGGCGGCGTGTCCGAGGCCCAGCCCTCGGACCGGCCCGCGCCGTCCCTGGTGGTCCCCGACGCGACCGCGTCGGCGGGCCCCCGCAGCCGCCCCGCCCGGCCCTTCCCGGGCGGCCCCGGGGTCGAGCAAGGCGGTCCGGGCGCCCCCCGCGAGGGCAACCTGCTCGACGTGGTGAAGGTGGCCATCGCGATCCTGGACACCGCCGGCCGGGTGGTGCTGTGGAGCCCGGCCGCCGAGGAACTGCTCGGCTGGCCGAACGAGCTGCTGGTCGGCCGCCGGATCGACGAGCTGATCCCGGACGCGGACCAGGTCGTCCGGATCCGCGCCGCGATCCAGGACACCCTGCGCCACGGCCGCTGGGCCGGCCTGGCCGAGCTGCGCGACCGGGACGGCGAGGCGGTCACCGTCGACGCCCGGATCTCGCTGCTGGTGGACGGCGACGGTACCCCGTTCCTCCAGGTCAACCTGGCCGAGGCGGCGGCCGTGCTGGCCGTCGAGCGGGACCTCGCCGTGCGTGACGCGCTGTTCGAGCAGTCCCCGCTGGGCATCGCGATCCTCGACACCGACCTGCGCTACACCGCCGTCAACCAGACCCTGGCCGAGATGAACGGCATGGTCGCCGAGGACCACGTCGGGCGGACCACCGGCGAGACCCTGCCCGAGCGGGCCGCCGACGAGATCACCGCCATCCAGCGCCAGGTGCTGGCCACCGGCGAGCCGGTCATCGACGTCACCCTCGCCTCGCCCGTCACCGCCCGCTCCGGGTACCGCTCGATCTCCTACAGCCGGATGACCGACCGGGCCGGCCGGGTGCTCGGCATCTCCGGCACCGTGATGGACGTGACCGAGCGCTACCGGGCGGTCTCCAAGGTCGAGCACGCCCGGCGCCGGCTCTCGCTGCTCAACGAGTTCGGCTCCCGGGTCGGCGACCTGCTGGACGCCTCGCGGATCGCCCAGGAGCTGGCCAGCGCCGTGGTGCCCCGGCTCACCGACCACTCCGCGGTGATCCTGCTCCAGGCCGTCGCGCACGGCGACGACCTGCCCCGGCACGGCCACGACCGCCGCACCTCGCTGCTGCAGCTGGGCACCGCCTCCGTCCAGGACGGCCCCGAGGTGGAGGTGATGCTCCGGCGCGGTGCCCGGATCACCTTCGCCGAGGACTCCGCCTGCGGGCGGGTGCTGCGCACAGGCGTCCCCGAGCTGCTCTCCGGCGCCGACCAACTGAGCGATGTCACCTACTCCGGCGACCCGAAGATGCAGGCCGCCCACGACCTGGGCGTGCACTCGATGCTGGTGGTGCCGCTGCGCGCCCGGGGCATCGTGATCGGCCTGCTGCTGGTCAGCCGGGCCGGCTACCGCGAGGGGTTCGACCGCGACGACCTCGCGTTCACGGTCGAGCTGGCCGACCGGGCCGGCAGTTCACTCGACAACGCCCGGCTCTACGCCCGTGAGCGCACCGCCGCGCTCACCCTGCAGCGCACCCTGCTCCCGCAGCAGGTCCCGCAGCCCACCGGCGTCGAGGTCGCCTACCGCTACGTGCCCGGCAGCAGCGGTACCGAGGTCGGCGGTGACTGGTTCGACGTCATCCCGCTGCCCGGCGACCGCACCGCGCTGGTGGTCGGCGACGTGATGGGTCACGGGCTGCGGGCCGCCGCCACGATGGGCCGGCTGCGCACCGCCGTCCGCGTCCTGGCCGCCCTGGACCTGCCGCCGGACGTGCTGCTGCGGCACGTCCACGAGCTGGCCGACGACCTCGCCCAGGGGCCGGACGAGGCCCTGCTGGCCACCTGCATCTACGCCGTGTTCGACCCGGCCACGGCCCGGCTGACGGTCTCCAAGGCCGGCCACATCCCGCCGGTGCTGATCGTGCCGGGCGCGGACTCCGAGGAGCCGACCCGGTCCGGCGGCCCGCTGCTCGGCGGTGTCGGCCGGATCCTCGACCTGCCCTCCGGCGCGCCGCTCGGCGTCGGTGGCGTCCCGTTCGAGTCGGTCGAACTGAAGATCCCCGAGGGCAGCCTGCTCGCGCTCTGCACCGACGGCCTGGTGGAGTCCCGGGACAAGGACCTCGACGTCGGCCTCGGCCGGCTGGTCACCGTGCTCCAGCAGCCGCACGCCTCCATCCAGGCGGCCTGCGAGGCGGTGCTGGACACCATGGAGCAGGGCCGGGAGCCGGACGACGTGGCGCTGCTGCTGGCCCGCCTCGGCCACGGCCAGGCCGGGACCCCGACGGCCGGCTGGACGCTGCCGGCCGAGCCCACCGCCGTCTCGCGGGCCCGCCGCCTGGTCCGGGCCGCTCTGGTCGAATGGAGCGTCGAGGAACTCACCGACACCACGGAGCTGCTGGTCAGCGAGCTGGTCACCAACTCGGTCCGCTATGCGAGCGCTCCCATCGGAGTACGGTTGACGCTGGGCGAGACGCTGCTGGTCGAGATCTCCGACCCGCTGCCCGACCCGCCCCGTGAGCGCCACGCGGCCGAGGCCGACGAGGGCGGCCGGGGCCTGGAGCTCGTCCGTCGGCTCGCGCTGCGGTGGGGCGCCCGGGCGGAGGGCATGGGCAAGGTCGTCTGGTTCGAGCAGGCGCTGCCGGGTATTGAGCCCGACGAGCCGGGAGTCGAGTAGGACGCGAGTAGAACGGGGCTGCATATGCCATCGGTCAGCCGGGGGGAGCGCGCACTCCGGCAGGGGGCGCGAGCGTGGCATTGTGGTTGCGCGGGCGGTAGGACAAAAACCTTCGCCCGATCTGATGTTGTGATGTTGAGGGCGTGTGAACGTACCCCTCGATGATGAATACTCGGTCTTCTCGGCATCCGGACGGTCGCGGGTTTGGAGGGGTCGGTCCGTTGAACAGCACCCCGGCGCGTAATGCGCCGAGCAGCAGCGGTCATGCCGCTGTGCCCGGGCAGGCCGGTTCGCCACACCTGCCCGCCCCGTCCCCGGGGGACCAGCGGGCCGCCCGCCCGGCGGCCGGCGCCCACCGGTGGGGCGCGGGGGACCCGGGGTCGATCTACGACTACATCCGGGTCGCCACCTTCGCGATCGGCCCCGACGGCCGGATCAGCCAGTGGAGCGAGCGCGCCGCCGAGTTCTTCGGCCTGCCCGCCGCCGAGGCGGTCGGCGCCGATCCGGTCAGCACCTTCGTGCCCCGGGAACTCTGGCAGCGCGGCCGCACCCGGCTGGAGCGCACGCTGGCCGGCGAGGAGTGGGTCGGCACGACGCCCTACCGTGACGCCACCGGTGGCGAGGGTCTCGCCGAGCTCTACCTGATGCCCGACAGCGCGCTGCCCACCGCCGGTGCCACCTGTCTCGCGGTCGACCTCGGCCGGCTGCGCCGGATCGAGACCGACCTGGCCGCCTCCGAGGCCGTCTTCGGCCAGACCCCGACCGGCTTCGTCCTCTTCGACGACCGGCTCCGGCTCCAGCGGGTCAACGACGCCTTCGCCTCCGGAGTGGGCCTCGTCCCCACCGACCTCGAAGGCCTGACCGCGCACGACCTCTTCCCGGCCCCCGAGGCCGACCGGCTGACCGCCGCGCTGCGCAAGGTCCTCGCCACCGGTGAGCCCGTCTTCGACCTGCGCTTCCACTCCGCCGTGCCGACCCGGGAGGGCAAGCGGCTCTGGGCCGTCTCGCTCTACCGCCTCAACGGCTCGGCCGGCCAGCCGATGGGCGTCGCCGGCCAGGTCTCCGACGTCACCAGCCGGCACGTCGCCGAGCGCGAGGCCGACGGCGTCCGCCGCAACCTGGCCCTGCTCAACGAGGCCAGCGCACACATCGGCTCCACCCTCGACCTGGAGACCACCGCCAAGGAGCTGCTGGACGTCGTCGTCCCGCCGTTCTGCGACCTCGCCACCGTCGACCTCTACACCGCCCTGCTGTCCGGCGAGACCGTTCCCAGCGCCGGCCGGTACGGCGACGGCGTGCTCACCGACGGAAGTGGCGAGCTGCGCCGGGTCGCCGTCTCCAGCGTGGTCGGCGGCGCCTCCTCGGTGCTCGGCTCGGTCACCGGCCTGCCGATCGCCGAGGCCGGCGGCACCCTCTGCTACCCGCGCCGCTCGCCGCACGCCCGGGCGCTGCGCACCGGCCGCAGCGTCGTCCCCGAGCCGGGGCCGGACCCTCTGCTGCGCTCCACCCTGATCGTGCCGCTGGTCGCCCGCGACCAGGTGCTCGGCCTGGTCCAGCTCTCCCGCGCGATCGGCAGCGAGCCGTTCGACGCCCGTGACGTCGCCATCGCCGAGGAGCTGGTGGCCCGCGCCGCGGTCTGCATCGACAACGCCCGGCTCTACCGCCGCGAGCACGAGCGCGCCCTGATCCTGCAGCGCAGCCTGCTGCCCCCGGGCAACCCGGCCGCCAGCGGTCTGGAGATCGCCTGCCGGTACCTGCCCAGCAACAACAACACCGAGGTCGGCGGCGACTGGTTCGATGTCATCCCGCTGCCGGGCAACCGCACGGCCCTGGTCATCGGCGACGTGATGGGCCGCGGCCTGCGCGCCGCCGTCGCGATGGGCCAGCTGCGCACCGCCGTCCGCACCCTGGCCATGCTCGACCTCGACCCCGCCGAGGTGCTCACCGCCCTCGACGAGATCGCCCGCGGCCTGGGCGACGACTCCGCGCCCGCCGGCTCGCCCACCCCGTACGGCCGACTCACCTCGACCGCCGACGAGGAGGCCCGCGAGGTCTATCTGGCCACCTGCGTCTACGCGGTCTACGACGCTGTCACCCGGCGTTGCATCTTCGCCAACGCCGGCCACCTGCCACCCGTCCTGCTCAGCCCGGACGAGCCCGCCCGGATGCTCGACGTACCGCCCGGCCTGCCGCTCGGCGTCGGCGGCGAGCCCTTCGAGGAGGTCGAGCTGACCCTGCCGGACGGTGCCGTGCTCGGCCTCTACACCGACGGGCTGGTGGAGAGCCGCAAGCACCAGCTGGACGAGGGCCTGCGCGCCTTCCGGACCGCGCTGTCGGCCGAGGGCAAGGGCCTGGAGGACCTCTGTGACCACGTCCTCGGCGAACTCAACCCGCACCACGGCGAGGACGACATCGCCCTGCTGATGGCCAAGGTGCACGCCTTCCCCGACGACGCGGTCGGCAACTGGTTCCTGCCGCCCGAGCCGACCTCCGTCGCCAAGGCCCGCGAGCTGGCCTGCAGCTGGCTGCTGGCGCGCGGCCTGGACGAGCTGGTCGACACCACCGAGCTGCTGGTCAGCGAGCTGGTCACCAACGCGCTCCGGCACGGCCGGGGCGAGATCCGGCTGCGGCTGCTGCGCGACCGCAGCATGGTCTGCGAGGTCTGGGACGACGGCTACGCCCAGCCGCGCCAGCGGCGCGCGCAGGAGACCGACGAGGGCGGGCGCGGGCTCCAGCTGGTCAGCCTGCTGGCCGAACGCTGGGGCAGCCGGCGGACGCCCAAGGGCAAGATCGTCTGGTTCGAGCTGTCGCTGTAGGCGCCAGCCCCACGCCCCGGACCGAAGGGGCGCGCCGCTGCCGAGCGGGCTAAGGGCCGTGCCGCCGCCGAAGAAGACGGCGCCGTGCCCGCGGACCGTCGGCAGTGGGTGGCAGTGGCCCGGAGGCGAGCGGGCGGGGCACGGTTCGGCTGTCCGGGTGCAGTGCCCGGCGGCCCGCCGTGTCGCTACGGCAGCCCGCGCCCGGGCGGCGTTCGATGGCCGCCATGCGCGTCCGCCAGCTCACCGCCGCAGCCGCCGCGCTGCTGCTCGCCGCCGGGGGCCCGGCCGGTTGCTCCGGTGCCCCGGCCCCGGCCCGCACTCCGGTGCCCGCCCCCGTGCCGGCCGTCCCCACCGCCGTCACCGGGGACGTCGGCCCGCCCGACCGCGACGCCGTCCAGGACGGCGGCACGCTGCGCTGGGCGGTGGACGCCGCCCCCGCCACGCTGAACGCCTACCAGTCGGCCGCGACCGCGGACACCGCGCTGCTCGCCCACGCCCTGTACCCCTCGCTCTTCCGACCGGACGAGCACGGCCGGCCGGTCGCCGACCCGGACTACCTGGAGTCCGCCGACTGCACCCCGCCCGGGCAGCGGCCGCAGGTGGTCACCTACCGGCTCAACCCGCACGCCGTCTGGAGCGACGGCACCCCGCTCTCGGCCGCCGACTTCACCGCTCAGCGGGCCGCCCTCTCCGGCCTCGACCCGGCCTACACCGGCACCCGTCCGGCCGGGTACGACGCGATCGACTCGATCACCCCCGGCGCCGGCCCGCAGGAGGTGAGGGTGACCTTCCGGCAGCCGTACGCCGAGTGGCAGTCGCTGTTCGGGCCGCTCTACCCCGCGGTGGTGACCGGTTCCCCGGCGGCCTTCAACCGGCCGCTGACCGGGGGGCCGGAGCCGACGGCGGGCCCGTTCCTGCTCTCCGGGTACGACGCGGCGGGCGGCCGGGTGAGCCTGGTGCGCAGCCCGAGCTGGTGGGGCGAGCGGCCGAAGGCGGACCGGATCGACTTCCTGGCCACGCCGGCCGAGCGCCGGCTGGACGCGCTCGACCAGGACCGGCTGGACATCGCACCGCTCACGGCGGCGGTCGACCGCGCGGGCGCCGCCCCCGCCGCCCCCGCCGCCCCGGCCACCCCCGCCGCCCCGGCCACCCCCGCCGCCCCCGCCGCCCCGGCCACCCCCGCCGCCCCGGCCACCGCGCCCGCTTCCGCCACTCCCGCCGCCGCGCCGCCCGCCGGGGCCCCGGTGGCCGCTCTCCAGGCCCTGCGGCGGGCCGAGGCACTGCCCGGCATCACCGTGCACCGGGCGTCCGCCGCCTCGCTCACCCAGCTCACCCTCAACGCCGCCCGCGCCCCGCTCACCGACCCGGCCGTCCGGCAGGCGCTCGTCCGGGCCGTCGACCGGCGGCGGATCGCCGACGCCGCCCTCACCCCGCTCGGCCTCGCGGCCGCCCCGCTCGGCAGCCACCTGCTCGCCGGCGACCAGGACGGCTACCGGGACAACAGTTCCGCGCTCGGCCCGGTGGACCCGGGCCGGCTGCTGGACGCGGCCGGCTGGAAGCGCCCGGCCGGCGGCGGCACCCGCACCCGGAACGGCGGGTCGCTGGTGCTCACCCTGCTGATCCCCGCCGACTCCGCGACCGCCCGGCGCACCGCCGACGCGCTCACCGCCAACCTCGCCGAGGCCGGCATCGCGCTCCGGGCGGTGGCGGCGCCCGCCGAGGCCTTCGTCCGGGACCACCTGGCCACCGGCGACTACGACCTCGCCCTGTTCTCCTGGCCCGCCGGGCCCCACCCGGCGGTCGAACAGCGCGCCGTCTACGCGAAGCCCCGGCCGGGCGCCGACGGCGCCCTGGAGCCCGGCAGCAACTACGGCCGTTCGGGGACGGAGGAGATCGACCGCCTGTTCGACCGGGCCGCCGCCGAGCTCGATCCGGCCGGCCGGATCGCCCTGCTCCAGGAGGCCGACACCCGGATCTGGCAGCTGGGCCACTCCGTCCCGCTCTACCAGCGCCCCGACCTCGTCGCCGTCCGCTCCGACGTGGCCGCCGCCGGCGCCTGGGGCTTCACCTGGCCCCGCTTCCAGGACGTCGGGCTGCTCAGCCGCTGACCGGCCCGGCCTCCAGCGGCCCGGGCTCCACCGCCCTGGGTTCCACCGCCCTGGGTTCCACCGGGGCCGCCGGCGCCCGGTCACGGCCCGGTTCCAGCCCCTGTCGCGCACAGCCGCCGGAAGAGCCCGAGCGCAGCCGGACAGCTTGCGACGCGGTGTCCGGCGGGGGACGAGCGGGTGATCAACCTGTGATCTTGATCCCGCCCGACCTGCCCGTTTCGGCCGACCTGGACGGTTCCCCGTACGATAGGAGGAAGCCGTGGCATGTCCTGCCCGGCGGGTGGACCGGTAGTAGCAGGCGGTACGGGCGGCGGCGATCAACAGGGATCGCCGGTCGGCGTCACGCAGCCGGGCGCCGTAACCCACGATTCCGGGAGAATCCGCTCCGCATGCCCACGCGCAATGACATCCGCAACGTTGCCATCGTCGCCCACGTCGACCACGGCAAGACCACGCTGGTCGACGCCATGCTGAAGCAGGCCGGCGCCTTCGCCGCCCACCAGCACCTCGACGACCGCATGATGGACTCCAACGACCTGGAGCGCGAGAAGGGCATCACCATTCTCGCGAAGAACACCGCCGTCAAGTACCACCCCAAGGAGGGTGGCGCGCCGATCACGATCAACATCATCGACACCCCCGGCCACGCCGACTTCGGTGGCGAGGTCGAGCGCGGCCTGTCGATGGTCGACGCGGTCGTGCTGCTGGTCGACGCCTCCGAGGGCCCGCTGCCGCAGACCCGCTTCGTGCTCCGCAAGGCGCTCACGGCCAAGCTGCCGGTCATCCTCTGCATCAACAAGACCGACCGCCCGGACTCCCGGATCGACGAGGTCATCAACGAGACCTACGACCTGTTCCTGGACCTCGACGCCACCGAGGACCAGATCGAGTTCCCGATCGTCTACGCCTGTGCGCGTGACGGCGTCGCCTCCATGACCAAGCCGGAGAACGGCACCGTGCCGGCCGACAGCGACTCGCTGGAGCCGTTCTTCTCCACCATCCTGGAGCACGTCCCGGCCCCGATCTACGACGAGGACGCCCCGCTGCAGGCGCACGTCACCAACCTGGACGCGGACAACTTCCTCGGCCGTATCGCGCTCTGCCGCGTCGAGCAGGGCGAGCTGCGCAAGGGCCAGCAGGTCGCGTGGATGAAGCGGGACGGCTCGGTCCAGCAGGTCAAGATCACCGAGCTGCTGATGACCGAGGCGCTCACCCGCAAGCCGGCCGAGGTGGCCGGCCCCGGCGACATCTGCGCCGTCGCGGGCATCCCCGAGATCATGATCGGCGAGACCCTGGCCGACCTGGAGAACCCGGTCGCGCTGCCGCTCATCACGGTGGACGAGCCGGCCATCTCGATGGTCATCGGCACCAACACCTCGCCGCTGGTCGGCAAGGGCGGCAAGGGCCACAAGGTCACCGCCCGCATGGTGAAGGACCGCCTGGACCGCGAGCTGATCGGTAACGTGTCGCTCCGCGTGCTGCCGACCGAGCGTCCGGACGCCTGGGAGGTCCAGGGCCGTGGCGAGCTGGCGCTGGCCATCCTGGTCGAGACCATGCGCCGGGAGCTGTTCGAGCTGACCGTCGGCAAGCCGCAGGTCGTCACCAAGGTCATCAACGGCAAGACCCACGAGCCGGTCGAGCGGATGACCATCGACAGCCCCGAGGAGTACCTCGGCGCGATCACCCAGCTGATGGCGACCCGCAAGGGCCGCATGGAGACCATGACGAACCACGGCTCCGGCTGGGTCCGCATGGAGTTCATCGTCCCGTCGCGCGGCCTGATCGGCTTCCGGACCCAGTTCCTGACCGACACCCGCGGCACCGGCATCGCGCACAGCATCTTCGAGGGCCACGAGCCGTGGTTCGGCGAGCTGCGGATGCGCAACAACGGTTCGCTCGTGGCGGACCGCGCGGGCGTCGTGACGCCGTTCGCGATGATGGGCATCCAGGAGCGCGGCACGCTCTTCGTCGAGCCCACCACCGAGGTGTACGAGGGCATGATCGTCGGCGAGAACTCGCGCCAGGACGACATGGACATCAACATCACCAAGGAGAAGAAGCTCACCAACATGCGTGCCGCTTCCTCCGACACCACCGAGAACCTGGTGCCGCCGCGCAAGCTCTCGCTGGAGCAGTCGCTGGAGTTCTGCCGCGAGGACGAGTGCATCGAGGTGACCCCGGAGACCGTGCGCATCCGCAAGGTCGTCCTGGACCAGAAGGAGCGCGGCCGTTCGGCTTCGCGCGCCAAGAAGGCCTGACGCCCGGGTTTAAACGGCCTTTGGGCTGAATCGATCGCCCCCCTTTCCACTGGAGAGGGGGGCGATCGTTTTCAACTACTCCAAGTTGTCGACGCGCGTATAAACGGAATAGCGCTTACCACGGTCAGGTGTCCGCTGAGCGAACGTGACAGTCCGTCATTCATGACGACTGTCCGTTTAATGCCTGTCTGAGTATGTCTTATATGTCCGATTTTCGAAACTTACCGACCGTTCATGTGACCTAATTGAGATCGCCAGTGGTCACATTCGTGTCCGTACGTGACACATAGTGGGTGCAGTCAGGCTCGGGTCAAGGGTTAACGCGCAGGGGTGCGCGCCGAAACCACGAGCGCGGACGGCACAACGGAAGCGGCGTCAGCCGCCCGCAGTGCTCTCCTCGTTGGAAAGTCGATTTCAGGAGGCATCCCCCATGCGCGGTGCAACCCAGACCAAGTGGATCGTCGCGGCGACCGCTATCGCCCTCGCGGCGACCGCTTGCAGCACCAGCTCGAAGAGCAGTGACAAGGCCTCTTCCGGTGGCGGCAGCATCGCCGTCCAGCTCGGTGAGCCGCAGCACGGTCTGGTTCCGCAGAACACCGCGGAGTCCGAGGGCACCGAGGTCGAGAACGCCCTCTTCGCCGGCCTGGTCGACTACGACTTCAAGACGAACGCCCCGACCCTGCGCGTGGCCGAGTCGATCGAGTCCCCCGACAGCAAGGTCTGGACGATCAAGCTGAAGGACGGCTACACCTTCCACAACGGCGAGAAGGTCACCGCCAAGTCCTTCGTCGACGCCTGGAACTGGGGCGCCAACCAGGACAACGCCGCCGAGGGCCTCCCCTTCTACGCGAAGATCGACGGCTCCGAGGAGCTGGCTCCGGGCAAGGACAAGAAGCCCACCGCCAAGGAGCTCAAGGGCCTGAAGGTCGTCGACGACAAGACCTTCACCGTCACCCTGTCGGCGCCGTTCTCGCAGTTCAAGACGATGCTCGGGTACAACCCGTTCTACCCGCTGCCGCAGGCGTTCTTCGCCGACCCGAAGGCCTTCGGCGACAAGCCGATCGGCAACGGCCCGTTCGAGATGGACGGCAGCTGGGAGCACAACAAGCAGATCAAGGTCAAGCGCTACGAGAACTTCCCGGCCTCGGACGGCAAGGCGAAGCTCCAGGGCGTCACCTTCAAGATCTACGACAACCTGGACACCGCGTACAACGACCTGCGCGCCGACAACATCCAGGCCACCGACAAGCTGCCGATCTCGGCCATGTCGACCGTCAAGAGCGAGTTCGGCGACCGCTACATCTACAAGCCGGAGTCGGGCGTCGGTTACATCGGCTTCCCGATCTCGACCAACCCGGCCGCGTACGGCAAGCCGGAGATCCGCAAGGCGATCTCGATGGCGATCGACCGCGAGGCGATCACCAAGACCATCTTCTCGGGCACCCGCGTCCCGGCCGACGACTTCGTCAACCCGCTCATCCCGGGCTACCGCAAGGGCGCCATGGGCGACGCGGCCAAGTACGACCCGGTCAAGGCCAAGGAGCTCTTCACCCAGGCCAACGGTGTTCCGGGCAACACCATCGAGCTGGGCTACAACGCCGACGGCGGCCACAAGGAGTGGATCGAGGCCGTCGGCAACCAGCTGAAGAAGAACCTGGGCGTCGAGGTCACCTTCAAGCCGTTCGAGAAGTTCGGCAAGATCCTGGACGACCTGCAGGCCAAGCAGTACTCGGGCGCCTTCCGGATGGCCTGGTCGATGGACTACCCGTCGATCGAGGACTACCTGCGCCCGATCTTCTCCAAGGTCGCGATCGAGAACGGCTCGAACTACGGCGGTTACGTCAACGAGCAGTTCGAGACCCTGCTGGACCAGGCCGACCAGGCGAACACGGACGACGCGGCCATCAAGCTGTACCAGCAGGCCGACGACATCCTCGTCCAGGACCTGCCGTACATCCCGGTGTACACCTACATGTCCTCCGCGGCTTACACCAAGAAGATCAAGAACTTCGACACCGACGCCCAGGGTCGCATGAACCTGGCCCAGGTCGAGCTCGCCGGCTGATCCGGTAGTCAGACGAACGGGGGCGGGTGGACCGGACTACAGTCCGGTTCCTCCCGCCTCCCTTCCTTGTCCGAAAGTATGGAGGTCTGATGGGCCGCTATGTCATCCGCCGACTGATACAGGCGATCCCTGTCCTGCTCGGTGCGACGCTGCTGATCTACGGGCTGGTTCACTACCTGCCCGGTGACCCGGTGCAGGCACTGGCCGGCGAAAAGCGAGCCGACCCGATCGTGGCGGACATGATCCGCCAGAAGTACCACCTGAACGACCCCTTCCTGCTCCAGTACTGGAACTACATCTCGGGGGTCTTCCAGGGGAACCTCGGTGAGAGCCTGACCGGTCGCTCCGTGACCGAAATGATCAGTGAGGCGTTCCCGTACACCCTCAACCTCGCCCTGGTCGCCTTCATCATCGAAGCGGTCATGGGTGTGCTGGCGGGTGTCCTGGCGGCCCTTCGCAAGGGCAAGTTCATCGACCAGCTGGTCCTCATCAGCACGCTGTTCGTGATCTCGATCCCGGTCTTCGTCACCGGCTTCGTGCTCCAGCTGGTGCTGGGCGTGAAGCTCAAGAACGACTACGGCTTCGACTTCTTCCCGGTCTCCTTCAACGAGGAGGACGGACTGCGGGCGTACCTGCTGCCGGCCTTCGTGCTGGCGTCCACCTCGCTCGCGTACGTCGCCCGACTGACCCGCACCAGCCTGATGGAGACCATGCGCGCGGACTACGTCCGCACCGCGGTCGCCAAGGGCCTGAAGCGCCGTCGGGTGATCGGCCGTCACGCCCTGCGCAACGCGCTGATCCCGATCGTCACCTTCCTCGGTGCCGACCTGGGCGGCCTGATGGGCGGCGCGGTCATCACCGAGAAGATCTTCAACATGCACGGCATCGGCGGCCTGCTCGCCCAGTCCGTGTACCAGAAGCAGGGCACGGTGATCGTCGGCATGGTCACCCTGCTGGTGATGATCTACCTCATCACCACCCTGCTCGTGGACCTGCTCTACGCCGTGCTCGACCCGAGGATCCGCTATGAGTGACACCATCACCGTGGGCAGCGAGGCCCCGTCCGAGGACAACAGCCCGAAGACCGCCCCGGAGAAGAAGCAGAAGCCGGAGCGGGTGGCCAGCCTCTGGACGGACGCGCTGCGCGACCTGCGCCGCAACCCGGTCTTCATCATCGGTGCCGTTCTGGTGCTGTTCCTGCTGGTCATCGCGGCCGTGCCGCAGCTGTTCACGGACGGCAGTCCGACCGCGAACGGTGCCTGCGACCTGGCCGACTCCCTGAAGCGCCCGAGCGCCGAGCACTGGTTCGGCTTCGACGTGCAGGGCTGCGACGTCTACACCCGTACGGTGTGGGGCGCCCGCAACTCGATCATCGTCGGTGTGCTGACCACGCTGCTGGTCACCCTGGTCGGCTCGCTCCTCGGTCTGCTGGCCGGCTGGAAGGGCGGGATCACCGACTCGATCCTGTCGCGCTTCACCGAGATCTTCTTCTCGATCCCGCTGCTGCTCGGCGGCATGCTGATCATGTCGATGCTCGGCAAGGGCAACGCCTACACCGTGTCGCTGGTCATGGCGGTCCTCGGCTGGCCGCAGATCTTCCGCATCATGCGCGCCTCGGTGATCTCCAACAAGCACAACGACTACGTGATGGCGGCCAGGGCGCTCGGCGCCGGCAGCTTCCGGATCACCTTCCGCCACATCCTGCCGAACGCCATCGCACCGGTGATCGTGATCTCCGCGATCAGCCTGGGCGTGTACATCGGCGCCGAGGCGGCCCTGTCCTACCTGGGCATCGGCGTCCAGTCCCCGGAGATCTCCTGGGGCCTGATGATCAGCGACGCCCAGCCCCGCTTCCTGAACGCCCCGCACGTGCTGCTCTTCCCGTCCGCGGTGCTGAGCATCACGGTGCTCGCGTTCATCATGCTCGGCGACGCGGTGCGCGACGCCCTCGACCCGAAGCTCCGCTGAGAGAAGAGGTGACGACCCGATGACCACCGTGATCGAGAAGAACAGCAAGAGCGGCCGCCTTGAGGTTGGCACCCCGCTGTTGGAGGTCCGCGACCTCCACGTGGAGTTCCACACCCGGGACGGCGTGGCCAAGGCCGTGAACGGCGTGAACTACTCCGTCGCCGCCGGTGAGACCCTGGCGGTGCTCGGCGAGTCCGGCTCCGGCAAGTCGGTGACCGCCCAGACCATCATGGGCATCCTGGACATGCCGCCCGGCAAGATCAGCCAGGGGCAGATCCTCTTCCGCGGCGAGGACATGCTCGCCATGAAGGAGGAGCAGCGCCGGCTGATCCGCGGCCAGAAGATCGCGATGATCTTCCAGGACGCGCTCTCCTCGCTGAACCCGGTGATGACCGTCGGTGCCCAGCTCGGCGAGATGTTCCGGGTGCACCGCGGCCTGTCCAAGAAGGACGCCCGGGCCAAGGCCATCGAGCTGATGGACCGCGTGCGCATCCCCGCCGCCAAGCAGCGCGTGGGCGACTACCCGCACCAGTTCTCCGGCGGTATGCGCCAGCGCATCATGATCGCCATGGCGCTCTCCATGGAGCCCGACCTGATCATCGCCGACGAGCCCACCACCGCCCTGGACGTCACCGTCCAGGCCCAGGTGATGGACCTGCTGGCGGAGCTGCAGGCCGAGTACAACATGGGTCTGATCCTGATCACCCACGACCTCGGCGTGGTCGCCGACGTCGCGGACAAGATCGCCGTGATGTACGCGGGCCGGATCGTCGAGACCGCCCCGGTGCACGAGCTGTACGCCAATCCCGCGCACCCGTACACCAAGGGCCTGCTCCGCTCCATCCCGCGCCTGGACCAGAAGGGCCAGGAGCTGTACGCGATCAAGGGCCTGCCCCCGAACCTGCTGAAGGTCCCGGCCGGCTGCGCGTTCAACCCCCGCTGTGACGTCGCCACCGACCTGTGCCGCTCGGAGACCCCGAAGCTGCACCAGGTGACCGACAAGGACGGCACGGAGCTCACCGGCCGCCGCAGCGCGTGCCACCTCTGGAAGGAGACCCTCCATGGCTGAGCCCATCCTGGAGGTCAAGGACCTGGTCAAGCACTACCCGCTGACCCAGGGCATCCTCTTCAAGAAGCAGGTCGGCGCGGTCAAGGCGGTCGACGGCATCTCCTTCGACCTGATGAAGGGCGAGACGCTCGGCATCGTCGGCGAGTCCGGCTGTGGCAAGTCCACGCTGGCCAAGGTGCTGATGAACCTGGAGCGGGCCACCTCCGGCCAGGTGCTGTTCAAGGGCGAGGACATCTCCAAGCTGTCCGGCGCCGCCCTCAAGGCGGTCCGCCGCAACATCCAGATGGTGTTCCAGGACCCGTACACCTCGCTCAACCCGCGGATGACGGTCGGCGACATCATCGGCGAGCCCTTCGAGATCCACCCCGAGGTGGCTCCCAAGGGCGACCGCCGCAAGGCCGTCCAGGACCTCCTGGACGTCGTCGGCCTGAACCCGGAGTACATCAACCGGTACCCGCACCAGTTCTCCGGCGGTCAGCGCCAGCGCATCGGCATCGCCCGCGGCCTCGCGCTCAAGCCCGAGATCATCATCTGCGACGAGCCGGTCTCCGCCCTGGACGTCTCCGTCCAGGCGCAGGTGATCAACCTGCTGGAGCAGCTGCAGAGCGACTTCGAGCTCTCGTACATGTTCATCGCGCACGACCTCTCGATCGTCCGGCACATCTCCGACCGCGTCGGCGTGATGTACCTCGGCAAGATGGTCGAGATCGGCTCCGACGAGTCGATCTACGAGAACGCGACGCACCCGTACACCCAGGCGCTGCTCTCCGCGGTGCCGGTGCCGGACCCGACCGCGCGCGAGTCCCGCGACCGGATCATCCTGACCGGTGACATCCCCTCGCCGGCCAACCCGCCGTCCGGCTGCCGGTTCCGCACCCGCTGCTGGAAGGCGGAGGAGCGCTGCTCCACCGAGGTCCCGCTGCTGGCGGTGCCCACCACGCTGAGCGGCGCGGCCGCCCACGAGTCGGCCTGCCACTTCGCCGAGGTCCGGGAGACGGCCGCCGCCGTCTGATCCCGAGGCGTTCTCCCCGGAAGGGCCCGCGGCTTCGAGCCGCGGGCCCTTCCGGCGTTCCGTCAACTTCCGTCAGGGCCCGCTGCACCCATCCGGGGGTACCCGACTCGCGCCGCCGAGCGGTCGCGCTTCTCATGGGGTGTGATGCGACACACACCTTGAGGAGGGACCTCCATGCCCGCAGGCACTCGCGCTCGATGGGTCCTCGCCGCTGCGACATCTGTGGCCCTGGTGGCCAGCGGGTGCAGCAGCAGCGGCGGAGGCAGTAGCTCGTCGGACAGCAGCAAGACCTTCAGCTACCAGAGCAGTGAGCCGCAGAACCCGCTCCAACCGGCGAACGCGAACGAGACCGGCGGCGGGCGCATCCTGCAGAACCTCTTCAAGGGGCTGGTCGACTACGACCCCACCAACGCCAAGCTCCGGATGCAGGTCGCGGACTCGATCGACACCAGCGACTCGCAGACCTTCAACGTCACCCTGAAGAGCGGCTGGACGTTCCACGACGGCACCCCGGTCACCTCGCAGAACTTCGTCGACGCCTGGAACTGGGGCGCGACCACGAGCAACAACCAGATCAACAGCTCCTGGTTCTCCGACATCGAGGGCTACCAGGACGTCCACCCGGCCAGCGGCCAGCCGACCACCACCAAGATGTCCGGCCTGACCGTCACGGACGACACGCACTTCACCATCAAGCTGCGGAACAAGGTCTCGTACTTCGAGTACAAGCTGGGCTACATCGCCTTCTCCCCGCTGCCCACCGCCTTCTTCAACGACCCGGCCGGGTACGGGCAGAAGCCGGTGGGCAACGGCGCCTACCAGTTCGTCAGCTGGGACCACAACCAGCAGGTGGTCACCAAGGCCTACCCGAACTACCAGGGCGTGGACAAGCCGAAGAACGGCGGCATCGTCTTCAAGATGTACAACACGGCCGAGGCCGCCTACGCGGACCTGCAGTCCAACAACCTCGACGTGATGGACCAGGTGCCGCCGTCCGCGCTGGCCACGTACAAGACCGACCTCGGGGACCGCGCGATCGACTCGCCGCAGGGCGCGATCCAGAACATCGGCTTCACGCTCTACCAGCCGGAATGGGCCGGCCCGGAGAAGGCGAAGGTCCGGCAGGGCCTGTCGATGGCGATCGACCGCCCGACCATCACCAAGACGGTCCTCCAGGGTTCGCGCGCGCCGGCCTCCGCCTGGGTCGCGGACGGCGTCGAGGGCTACAAGGCCGGCCAGTGCGGGGACTTCTGCAACTTCGACCCGACCAAGGCCAAGCAGCTGATCACCGAGGGCGGCGGCGTCCCCGGCAACAAGCTGACGATCACCTACAACGCGGACGGCGGCCACAAGGAGTGGGTCGACGCGGTCTGCAACTCGATCCGGCAGAACACCGGCGTGGACTGCGTGGGCGACCCGAAGCCCGACTTCAAGACCGCCCGTGCGGCGATCACCGGCCACCAGATCAGCGGCGTCTTCCGCACCGGCTGGGTGCAGGACTACCCGCTGAACGCCAACTTCCTGGCCGACGTCTACCGCACCGGCGCGGCGTCCAACGACTTCGGCTACAGCAGCCCGCAGTTCGACCAGCTGGCCGACCAGGCCGACCGGGCCGCCAGCGTGAGCGACACGGTCACCGGCTACCAGAAGGCCGAGGCGGTGCTGGCCAACGACATGCCGGCCATCCCGCTCTGGTACTACCGCACCAACTCGGGCTACTCCAACAACGTCCAGAACGTCACGTTCGACTCCTTCGGCAACCCCGCCTGGACCCAGGTCGAGGTCAAGGGCTGATCCAGCCCCTCGCGCCGGGCCCCGCCCTCCCCGCACGGAGGGCGGGGCCCGGGCACTCGACCCCCAACCGGCCCTCCGGACCCCGGTCACGGGCCGACCAGTCACCCTAGGAAGGAGGCTCGGATGGGCAGTTATGTGCTGCGGCGCGTGCTGCAGATGATCCCGGTGTTCTTCGGTTCCACATTCCTGATCTTCCTGATGGTCTACACGCTGCCGGGCGACCCGGTCGCGGCGCTGTTCGGGGACAAGGCCGCCGACCCGGCGGTGGTGGCCAACCTGAAGCACAAGTACTACCTCGACCAGCCGCTCTGGAAGCAGTACCTGCACTACATGGGGAACCTGTTCCAGGGCGACTTCGGGACGAGCTTCACCGGCCGCTCGGTCACCGACATCATGGCGGACGCCTTCCCGGTCACCATCCGGCTGGCGCTGATGGCCTTCGCCTTCGAGCTGATCGTCGGGCTGACGCTCGGTCTGGTCTCGGGCCTCAGGCGCGGCAGCGTCCAGGACACCCTGGTGCTGGTCCTGACCCTGGTGGTGATCTCGATCCCGGTGTTCGTGCTGGCGTACATCGCCCAGACGATCTTCGCGACCAATCTGGGCTGGGTCACCCCGACCGTGCAGGACTCCACGGACCTCTCCCAACTGATCCTGCCCGCCATCGTGCTGGGTTCACTCTCCCTCGCGTACGTCGCCCGGCTCACCCGGACGTCGATCGGGGAGAACCTGCGGGCGGACTACATGCGCACCGCGGTCGCCAAGGGTCTGCCCCGGCGCACCGTGATCACCCGTCACCTGCTGCGCAATTCGCTGATCCCGGTGGTCACCTTCCTCGGGACCGACCTCGGCGCGCTGATGGGCGGTGCGATCGTCACCGAGGGCATCTTCAACGTCCAGGGCATCGGCAACGTGCTGTACCGGGCGATCAACCAGAAGGAGGGCCCCACCGTGGTCGGCATCGTGACCGTCCTGGTGATCGTCTACCTGGTCGCCTCCCTGATCGTCGACCTGCTCTACGCGGTCCTGGACCCGAGGATCCGCTATGCCTGATCTGCATGACGAGAGCGAGTACAGGCCGCATCCGGCACCGGGCGTCGACCACCTCGACTACGCCGGCGAGCAGGGCATGGCGGTCGAGCAGGAGACCCTGGTCGAGGGCGATCCGGCCAAGCGGGAAGAGGCCCGCAGCCTCTGGGGCGACGCCTGGCGGGACCTCCGGCGCCGGCCGATCTTCCTGATCTCGGCGCTGCTGATCGTGCTGCTGATCGTGATGGCGATCTTCCCCTGGGCGTTCACCGACGCCAATCCGCGCAAGGCCGACCTGGTCAACGACTTCCTCAAGCGCCCGGACTGGACGGACTTCTTCGGCGCCGGCTGGTTCGGCTACGACGGCCAGGGCCGGTCCATCTACGCCCGGGTGATCTACGGGGCGCGGGCGTCGATCACCGTCGGCATCTTCGTGACCCTGGGGGTCACCCTGCTCGGCGGGCTGACCGGCATGGTCGCCGGGTACTTCGGCGGAGCGGTGGACGCCGTGATCTCCCGCGTCGTCGACATCTTCTTCGGCATCCCGTTGCTGCTCGGCGCGCTGGTCCTGCTGGGCGCCTTCTCCGCCCGCACGGTGTGGAGCGTGGTCATCGCCCTCGCGGTGCTCGGCTGGACGCAGATCGCGCGCGTCATGCGCGGCGCCGTGCTGACCGTCAAGCAGTCCGACTACGTGGTGGCCGGGCGCGCGCTCGGCGCGGGCACCGGGCGGTTGATGTTCCGGCACATCCTGCCGAACGCGCTCGCCCCGGTGATCGTCGTCGCCACCATCGCGCTGGGCGGCTACATCGCGACCGAGGCCACGCTGAGCTTCCTCGGCATCGGCCTGCAGGATCCGACCATCTCCTGGGGCATCGACATCGCCTCCGCCCAGAAGGTCATCCGGACGGCCCCGTACGTGCTGTTCTTCCCGGCCGCGGCACTCTCGATCACCGTGCTGGCCTTCATCATGCTGGGTGACGCGGTGCGCGACGCCCTCGACCCGAAGCTTCGCTGAGCGAGGGGACTCATCGTGACCACAGCTGTCGAAACCGGCAAGCCGAAGCGGGAGGGGCCCTACGAGGGGCCACTGCTGGACGTCCGGGACCTGCACGTCGAGTTCGTCACCCGGGACGGCGTGGCGAAGGCGGTCAACGGGGTCAACTACAGCGTCCGGGCCGGGGAGACCCTGGCGGTGCTGGGGGAGTCCGGTTCGGGCAAGTCGGTGACCGCGCAGGCGATCATGGGCATCCTGGACATGCCCCCGGCCCGCATCCCCCAGGGGGAGATCCGCTTCCGGGGCCAGGACATGCTGACGATGGGCAAGGAGGAGCGGCGCAGGATCCGGGGCCAGAAGATCGCGATGATCTTCCAGGACGCGCTCTCCTCGCTCAACCCGGTGCTGACCGTGGGCTTCCAGCTCGGGGAGATGTTCCGGGCCCACCACGGCACGTCACGCAAGGAGGCCAAGGCCAAGGCCGTCGAGCTGATGGACCGGGTGCGCATCCCGGCGGCGAAGGACCGGGTCAACGACTATCCGCACCAGTTCTCCGGCGGCATGCGCCAGCGCATCATGATCGCCATGGCACTGGCGCTGGAGCCGGACCTGATCATCGCGGACGAGCCGACCACCGCGCTGGACGTCACCGTCCAGGCCCAGGTGATGGACCTGCTGGCGGAGCTGCAGGCCGAGTTCCACATGGGTCTGATCCTGATCACCCACGACCTCGGCGTGGTCGCCGACGTGGCCGACAAGATCGCCGTGATGTACGCGGGCCGGATCGTCGAGACCGCCCCGGTGCACGAGCTGTACGCGCGACCGGCCCATCCCTACACCCGGGGCCTCCTGGACTCGATCCCGCGGCTGGACCAGAAGGGCCAGGAGCTCTACGCGATCAAGGGACTGCCGCCCAACCTGCTGCGGATCCCCCCGGGTTGCGCGTTCAACCCGCGGTGCCCGCGGGCCCAGGACATCTGCCGGGCCGAGGTGCCGAAGCTGTTCGAGGTCACCGCGGACGACGGAACCGAGCTGGCCGGGCGGGGCAGCGCCTGCTTCTTCTGGAAGGAGACCCTCCATGGCTGACGGGGCCAGCCCGCTCGGGCCGCCGGTGCCGGAGGAGGTGGCGTTCGCGCAGGAGGTGCCGCGCGGCGAGCCGATCCTCGAAGTCCGGGATCTGGTCAAGCACTTCCCGCTGACGAGGGGCGTCGTCTTCAAGAAGCAGGTCGGCGCCGTGAAGGCGGTCGACGGGGTCAGCTTCGACCTGGTGCAGGGCGAGACGCTCGGCATCGTGGGGGAGTCCGGCTGTGGCAAGTCCACGCTGGCCAAGGTGCTGATGAACCTGGAGCCGGCCACCGGCGGATCGGTGCGCTACAAGGGGGAGGAGATCTCCCGGCTCTCCGGCGCGGGGTTGAAGGCGGTGCGCCGCAACATCCAGATGGTGTTCCAGGACCCGTACACCTCGCTCAACCCGCGGATGACGGTCGGCGACATCATCGGCGAGCCGTACGAGATCCACTCCGAGGTGGCGCCGAAGGGCGACCGCCGCAGGGCGGTCCAGGACCTGCTGGACGTGGTCGGGCTGAACCCGGAGTACATCAACCGGTACCCGCACCAGTTCTCCGGGGGGCAGCGTCAGCGCATCGGCATCGCCCGGGGGCTGGCGCTCAAGCCGGAGGTGATCATCTGCGACGAGCCGGTCTCCGCCCTGGACGTCTCCGTCCAGGCGCAGGTGATCAACCTGCTGGAGCAGTTGCAGGGCGAGTTCAACCTCTCGTACATGTTCATCGCGCACGACCTCTCGATCGTGCGGCACATCTCCGACCGGGTCGGCGTGATGTACCTGGGCAGGATGGTCGAGATCGGCTCCGACCTGGAGATCTACGACCACGCGACGCACCCGTACACCCAGGCGCTGCTCTCCGCGGTGCCGGTGCCGGACCCGACCGCGCGCGAGTCGCGGGACCGGATCGTGCTCACCGGGGACGTCCCCTCGCCGGCCAATCCGCCGTCCGGCTGCCGGTTCCGCACCCGCTGCTGGAAGGCGCAGGAGCGGTGCGCGGTGGAGGTCCCGCTGCTGACCGCCCCCGCCTGGCTGGACGGGCTCGCCCGGCACGACTCGGCCTGCCACTTCGCGGCGGAGCGCGGGGGTCAGGGCGACGGAGGGGCCGGCCAGGGCGAGCCGCCGCCGGCGCCGGAATCCAGTTGACACAGTAGTCCCGACCCCGCACCAAGGGCGCGCCCTCCATCCGGAGGGCGCGCCCTTGCGTTGTCCTGCGGAAACGCCGGAATTCCCGGCCCGGAAATGATCATTACGCTCCGTAAAGCATCGGATACCGGCGCTTATTGTTCGGTATTCGGAAACCGGAACACGGCATTCCAGGTGCGATATGCAGGAATTTGGCGACCATTGTCACGACTTGGTCTGAGCATGTAACTGAAAAGAGATGTGACGCGGATTCCGCCGGAGGGGTCGGGTGATCGATAGTTGCTCTGCGCGTATCAGTGGTCACCTCGCCAACTGTGCGGATCGGCCCTGAGATGTCGACCCTCGCCATGCCCGGCACACCGACTGGCGGGGCGCCATTCGTTCGTAAGCCCCTAAACCGAGGAGCAGTTGAATGAGGCTCACCAAGACGATGCGTTGGACCGCGCTGGCGGCCTGCACCGCGCTTGCGATCTCCGCGTGCAGCACCGGCGGCGACAAGAAGTCCTCGGACCAGGCGAGCGGCGGGTCCGGCAAGAAGGGCGGCTCGATCAGCGTCGAGTCGGGTGAGCCCCAGCACGGCCTGGTGCCGCAGAACACGGCAGAGTCCGAGGGTGCCCAGGTCCTCGCGGGGCTCTTCGTCGGCCTGATCGACTACGACAACAAGGACAACTCGCCCAAGCTCCGGGCCGCAGAGTCGATCGAGAGCTCCGACGCGACCACCTGGACGATCAAGCTCAAGGACGGCTACACCTTCCACAACGGTGAGAAGGTCGTCGCGCAGAACTTCGTCGACGCCTGGAACTTCGGGGCGAACCAGGACAACGCGAACGAGGGCCTGCCGTTCTTCGACAAGATCCTCGGCTCCGACGAGCTGGCCCCGGGCAAGGACAAGAAGCCCGCCACGGACAAGCTCAAGGGCCTCAAGGTCGTCGACGACAAGACCTTCACGGTGACGCTCAAGGCGCCGTTCTCCCAGTTCAAGACCATGCTCGGCTACACCGCGTTCTACCCGCTGCCGAAGGCGTTCTTCGCCGATCCGAAGGCCTTCGAGGACGCGCCGATCGGAAACGGCCCGTTCCAGATGGACGGCAAGTGGGAGCACAACAAGCAGATCAAGGTGAAGCGGTACGAGAACTTCCCGGCGGCCGACGGAAAGGCCAAGCTGGATTCCGTCACCTTCAAGATTTACGACAAGCTGGAGACCTCGTACAACGACCTGCGCGCGGGCAACATCCAGATCACCAACAAGCTCCCGGTCTCGGCGATGTCGAGCGTCGCCCAGGAGTTCGGTGACCGCTACATCTACAAGCCGGAATCCGGGGTCGGTTACCTCGGATTCCCGATCTCGACCAATCCGGCGTTCGCGAAGCCGGACATCCGCAAGGCGATCTCGATGGCGATCGACCGGGAATCGATCACGAAGACCATCTTCTCGGGCACCCGCGTCCCGGCCGACGACTTCATCAGCCCGATCATTCCCGGGTACCGCAAGGGCGCCATGGGCGACGTCGCCAAGTACGATCCGAAGAAGGCCAAGGAGCTCTTCACCCAGGCCGGCGGCCTGCCCGGCAACACGCTGGAGATCGGCTACAACGCGGACGGCGGCCACAAGGAGTGGATCGAGGCCGTCGGCAACCAGCTGAAGAACAACCTCGGCGTCGAGGTCACCTTCAAGCCGTTCGAGAAGTTCGGCGCGATCCTCACCGCGCTGGGCGACCACAAGTACTCCGGCGCCTTCCGGATGGCCTGGCAGATGGACTACCCGTCGATCGAGAACTACCTGCGGCCGATCTTCTCCAAGATCGCGATCGACAACGGCTCCAACTACGGCGGCTACGTCAACGAGGACTTCGAGGCGCTGCTGGCGAAGGCCGACAGTGCGACGACCGACGCCGAGGGCATCAAGCTCTACCAGCAGGCCGACGACATCCTGATCAAGGAACTGCCGTACATCCCGGTCTACACGTACATGACCTCCGGCGCCTACACCAAGGCCGTGAAGAACGTCGTCATCGACGCCCAGAACCGCATCGACCTCGCCGACGTAGAACTGGCCTGACCGCGTCCCAGCTGACCGGCACGAGCTGACGGGCGGCGCGGGCAACCCCCGTGCCGCCCGGCACGGGCGTGCCCCGAACCACGAGGAGGCCGCATGGGCCGCTATGTGGTCCGCCGGATCATCCAGGCCATACCTGTGATCCTCGGCGCGACGTTCCTGATCTACGCACTGGTCTTCCTGCTGCCTGGCGACCCCATCACGGCACTGGCCGGTGAGAAGCGGCAGGACCCCGCCGTGGTAGCGGTCCTGCGGGACCGCTACCACCTGGACGACCCCTTCTTCATCCAGTACTGGGACTACCTGGTCGGCCTGTTCAAGGGCGACTTCGGCGAGGACTACCGCGGCAACCAGGTCGTGGACGTCATGAAGACGGCCTTCCCGTACACCATCAACCTGGCGGTGACCGCGCTGGTCATCGAGATGGTGGTGGGTGTCGCCGCAGGTGTGGTCGCCGCCCTGCGGCGCGGCAGGTTCATCGACAACGTGGTGCTGATCTCGACCCTGATGGTCATCTCGATCCCGGTCTTCGTGATCGGCTTCGTGCTGCAGCTGGTCATCGGGGTGAAGCTCAACACCGACTACGGCATCGACTTCTTCCCGGTGTCGTTCAACGAGGACGCCGGCTTCCGGTCCTATCTGCTGCCGGCCTACGTCCTCGCCTCGACCTCGCTGGCGTACATCGCCCGGCTCACCCGGACCAGCCTGATCGAGGTGATGCGGGCGGACTACGTCCGGACGGCGGTCGCCAAGGGGCTGAGCCCGCTGCGGGTGGTCGTCCGGCACGGCCTGCGCAACGCGCTGATCCCGATCATCACCTTCCTGGGCATGGACCTCGGCGGGCTGATGGGCGGCGCGGTCATCACGGAGGGCATCTTCAACATCCCCGGGGTCGGACACCAGCTCTTCCAGTCCGTCTACCTGCGGGAACGCACCATCGTGGTGGGCATCGTGAGTGCCCTGGTGCTCGTCTACCTGTTCGCCAACCTGGTGGTCGACCTGCTGTACGCCGTCCTGGACCCGAGGATCCGCTATGAGTGAGCCGACGAAGAGCGAGAACGCGAAGGTGGCGATCCCCGGGCAGCCCGGCTCCGGATCGGCCGCGAGCGGGCCGGCCGCCGAGGCCGCGACGCTCACCAAGGGCGGTAGGGCCGGCGGCGAGCGGGTGGCCAGCCTCTGGACCGACGCCTGGTACGACCTGCGGCGCAACCCGCTGTTCCTGATCGGCGGGTTCCTGGCGCTGTTCATGGTGGCGCTCGCCGTCGCCCCGCACCTGTTCACCGAGGGGGACCCGACCTCGGCGGGCTTCTGCAACCTGTCCGACTCGCTGAAGCGGCCCAGCGCCGACCACTGGTTCGGCTTCGACGTCCAGGGCTGCGACATCTACACCCGCACCGTCTGGGGCGCCCGCAACTCCATCATCGTGGGCATCCTGACCACCTCGCTGGTGGTCGCCGTCGGCGGTGCGCTGGGCCTCTGGGCCGGCTGGACCGGCGGGCTCTGGGACAGCCTGCTCTCCCGGATGACCGAGATCTTCTTCGCCATCCCGCTGCTGCTCGGCGGCATGCTGATCATGTCGACCTGGGGCAAGGGCAACGCCTGGACGGTCTCCGCGGTGATGGCCGTCCTCGGCTGGCCGCAGATCTACCGGCTGATGCGTTCGGCGGTGCTCGCCAACAAGCACAACGACTACGTGGTCGCGGCCAAGGCGCTCGGCGCCGGCACCGGACGGATCGTCTCCCGGCACATCCTGCCGAACGCGGTCGCCCCGGTGATCGTGGTCTCGACCATCAACCTGGGCGTCTACATCGGTGCAGAGGCCGCGCTCTCGTACCTCGGCATCGGCATCCAGTCCCCGGCGATCTCCTGGGGTCTGATGATCAGCGACGCGCAGTCCCGCTTCCTGACCGCGCCCCATGTGCTGCTCTTCCCGGCCGCCGTGCTGAGCATCACCGTGCTGGCGTTCATCATGCTCGGCGACGCGGTGCGCGACGCCCTCGACCCGAAGCTGCGCTGAGGAGGGCCGCGGACGATGAGTGACGCGACAAGGCTGTCGAAGCAGTCGAAGCAGTCGAAGGACGGCGCACCGCGCCGGGACACCGTCGAGTTGATCGGCGCCGGCCGGGAGAACCTGGTGCCCGGGACGCCGCTGCTGGAGGTCGACGACCTGCACATCGAGTTCCACACCCGGGACGGCGTGGCCAAGGCCGTCAACGGCGTGAGCTACTCGGTGTCGGCCGGGGAGACCCTGGCGGTGCTGGGGGAGTCCGGCTCGGGCAAGTCGGTGACCGCGCAGGCGATCATGGGCATCCTGGACATGCCGCCGGGGAAGATCACCGCCGGCTCGATCCGGTTCCGGGGCGAGGACCTGCTCACCATGAGCCCCAAGGCACGGCGGGCGGTGCGCGGCCGGAAGATCGCGATGATCTTCCAGGACGCGCTGTCCTCGCTGAACCCGGTGCTGAGCGTGGGCTACCAGCTCGGCGAGATGTTCCGGGTGCACCAGGGGGCGTCCCGCAAGGAGGCCAAGGAGAAGGCCATCGAGCTGATGGAGCGGGTGCGCATCCCCGCCGCCAGGCAGCGGGTGGGCGACTACCCGCACCAGTTCTCCGGCGGTATGCGCCAGCGCATCATGATCGCCATGGCGCTGGCGCTGGAACCGGACCTGATCATCGCCGACGAGCCCACCACCGCGCTGGACGTCACCGTCCAGGCCCAGGTGATGGACCTGCTGGCGGAGCTGCAGGCCGAATTCAACATGGGTCTGATCCTGATCACCCACGACCTCGGCGTGGTCGCCGACGTCGCGGACAAGATCGCCGTGATGTACGCGGGCCGGATCGTCGAGACCGCCCCGGTGCACGAGCTGTACGCGCGCCCGGCGCACCCGTACACCAAGGGCCTGCTCCGCTCCATCCCCCGGCTGGACCAGAAGGGCCAGAACCTCTACGCCATCCAGGGCCTGCCGCCGAGCCTGCTGCGGATCCCCGAGGGCTGCGCGTTCAACCCGCGCTGCGACCGGGCGGCCGACCGCTGCCGCAGCGAAGCCCCGCGGCTGGTACCGGTGCTGGCCGCCGACGGGGCCGACCTGCCCGGCCGGCGCAGCGCCTGCCACTTCTGGAAGGAGACCCTCCATGGCTGAGCCCATCCTGGAGGTCAGGGACCTGGTCAAGTACTACCCGCTGACCCAGGGCATCGTCCTCAAGAAGCAGGTCGGCGCGGTGAAGGCGGTCGACGGCATCTCCTTCGACCTGCGCAAGGGGGAGACGCTGGGGATCGTCGGCGAGTCCGGCTGTGGCAAGTCCACGCTGGCCAAGGTGCTGATGAACCTGGAGCGGGCCACCTCCGGCCAGGTGCTGTTCAAGGGCGAGGACATCACCCGGCTCTCCGGCGCGGGGTTGAAGGCGGTGCGCCGCAACATCCAGATGGTGTTCCAGGACCCGTACACCTCGCTCAACCCGCGGATGACGGTCGGCGACATCATCGGCGAGCCCTTCGAGATCCACCCCGAGGTGGCTCCCAAGGGCGACCGTCGCAAGGCCGTCCAGGACCTCCTGGACGTCGTCGGCCTGAACCCGGAGTACATCAACCGGTACCCGCACCAGTTCTCCGGCGGTCAGCGCCAGCGCATCGGCATCGCCCGCGGCCTCGCGCTCAAGCCGGAGCTGATCATCTGCGACGAGCCGGTCTCCGCCCTGGACGTCTCCGTCCAGGCGCAGGTGATCAACCTGCTGGAGCAGCTGCAGAGCGACTTCGAGCTCTCGTACATGTTCATCGCGCACGACCTCTCGATCGTGCGGCACATCTCCGACCGGGTCGGCGTGATGTACCTCGGCAAGATGGTCGAGATCGGGACGGAGGACGAGATCTACTCGCACCCGACCCATCCGTACACCCAGGCGCTGCTCTCCGCGGTGCCGGTGCCGGACCCGACCGGCCGGGAGCACCGCGAACGCATCCTGCTCAGCGGTGACCTGCCGTCGCCGGCCAACCCGCCGTCCGGCTGCCGGTTCCGCACCCGCTGCTGGAAGGCGCAGGAGCGCTGCTCCACCGAGGTCCCGCTGCTGGCGGTGCCCGGCACGCTGAGCGGCGCGGCCGCCCACGAGTCGGCCTGCCACTTCGCCGAGGTCCGGGACGTGATCGGCGCGGGCTGACCGCGCGGCGGGCCGGGCCCCGGGGTCGAGGCGACCCCGGGGCCCGGCGCGTCACAACGGCCCTGCCGGGCCGGTCACTTCTGGAAGGCGACGTTCTCCCAGACGATGTCGGAGAGGCCCTGGGCGCCGATGTTGGCCAGGTCGGCGCGGGCGCCGTACAGCTGCGGGCGCTGGTAGAGCGGCAGCACCCCGGCGACCTTCCACAGCTCGCCGTCGGCCTGGTTGATGGCCTCGAAGGCGGTGGCGGCGTCGGTCGCGGCGGCGGCCCGGTCGAGCGCGGCGTCGGCGGCCGCACTGCCGGCCTGGGAGTGGTTGGTGCCGCCGTTCTGGACGAAGTTGGCCCGGTTGCCGCTGGCCGGGAAGGGCGTGCCGAGCAGCGAGTACGCCGCGATGTCGAAGTCGTGCCGGTTGACGTACTTGTCGAAGAACTCGTTGGCGGCGGCGGTCACGGTGGTGACCTTGACCCCGACGTCCTTGAGCATCCGGGTGGTGACCGCGGCCTCGGTCTGGGCCTGGGTGACGCCGGACGGGATGACCATCCGCAGGTTCAGCTCCCGGCCGTCCTTGGTGCGGACGTCGCCGTCGAGCTTCCAGCCGGCCGCCTCCAGCTTGCGCACGGCGTCGGCCGGGTCGTAGCGGCTGAGACCGAGGGAGTTGTCCCGGTAGGCGTTCTGGTTGGCCACCAGCAGGTGGTTGTTGAGGGTCACGGTGGGCCAGTCCAGACCGTTGAGGTCGGAGCGGGTGATGGCGTCCCGGTTGATCGCCTGGAACAGGGCCTGCCGGACGACCGGGTCGGTCAGCACGGGGCTCCTGCTGTTCAGCGTGAACTGGCGGAAGTCGGGCCCGCCGGCGCGGCGCACGGCGGCGCCCTTGGTGCTCCTGACGAGCTGGTAACCGGCCACGTCCGGGCCGTTGTTGAAGAAGTCGATCTCGCCCTTGGCGAAGGCGGCGGCCATCGTGTTGGGCACCATGGCGCGGAACACGATCCGGTCCAGCAGCGGCTTCTCGCCCCACCAGGCGGGGTCGGCGACGAGGGTGACGGTCTGCGCCGCCCGGTCCAGCTTCTCCACCTTGAACGGGCCCGCGGTGACCGGTATCGCGTCCAGGTACGAGGTGTTGAACAGCTCCGGCGTGGCGATCCGGCTCGCGGGCAGCAGCGGGGCGTTGGCGGCGCCGTTGAACATCGACTGCCACTCGGAGAACGGCCGGTCGAAGGTCATCACGGCCTGGAACTCGTCCTTGCCCTTCTCGACCGAGGCGACCAGCTCGAAGCCGGTGCTGCTGGAGGTCTTGAAGGCCGGGTCCTTCCCGTTCAGCGCACGCCAGTTGGCCTCGATGTCGCGCCAGGTGACCGGCGTCCCGTCGGACCACCTCGCCTTCGGGTTGAGCGTCCAGGTGACGACCTGGTGGCCGTCCCTGAGCTCGGAGCGGGCGTCCTGGAGGTAGGCCGGGTTGATGCTCTGGGTGCCGGCGGCGTCGGAGCGGAAGAAGGTCGGCAGCAGCGGCTTGGTGACGGTGACGGTGGAGGCCTCGCTGCCGTCGGTGTGGATCGGCGACCACTGGGTGGAGTACTGCGCGACCGCGACCCGCAGGGTGCCGCCCTGGCGCAGCTCGGCGCGGTCGTGCGGGTTGATGTCGACCGCGGTGAGCTTGGGTGTTTCGAGCGGGGTGGGGAGCGTCAGGGCGCCACCCGTACCGGAGCCGCACGCGCAGAGGGTCAGCGAGAGCGAGACGGCGGTGAGGCCGGCGAGCAGGGCCGTGCGGTGGGGGGTGAGGCGGCCCATGATGCTTCTCCCGGTGCGGAGGTGAGGATGTGACGGGTGGTACGGCGTCACATCTTGCTGACCGGGGGAGTGGGTTGTCGAGGGGTGGGCCCGGATCCGGGCCCACCCCTCGGTCGTTCGGTCACCCTGCGGTGCGCCCGGCGCCGGTGGGTGTGCCCGGGCGGCGGGTGAACGTGCCCGGGCGACGGGTGAAGCCGCTCAGGCGACGGTGAACTTGAAGGTGCGGTCCTTGTCGCCGGTCTTGTCCAGCACCGAGGTGATGGCGTCGGCGACGTCCTGCGGGGTGATCGCGGCGGTCTGGCCGTTCTTCTTGACCTTCACCTTGTCGAACACGCTGCCCAGCTGGCCGTTCAGCGCGTCCAGGTCCCACTTGGGAACGATCTTGCCGGCGGCGTCGGGCACCAGGGTGAGCGTCTTGGGCGCGGTCTTCGGGCCGAAGTCCCAGGTCTTCGCGCCGGCCACGATGTGGATCTTGCCGTTGACCGCGGACTTGCCGAGGCTGTCCGCGGCGGCCTGCAGGGCCTGCGGCGAGACCTTGGGCTGGGCGGCCGTCACGGTGAGGGCGACGGGCTGCTCGGCCTTGCCCGCGGCGCGGTCCCGGTAGGCCTGCTCGACCTGGTCGACGGCGGACGCGGCGTCGACCGCCTGGCCGGCCTTGCCGGGCACCACGACGGGCTCGCCGGAGTCGCCGAACCTGACGTAGCCCTCCTGGAGGCCCTGCCCCGAACCGGTGGCCAGTGCCTCCAGGGCGGCCTTGAGCTTGGCCCGGTCCACCTTGACCTCCGGCGGCACGGCCTTCTCGTCGCCCTTCAGCGAGGTGATCACGTCCACCGGGCTGTACGAGTGCTGGGTGAGCCGGTCCACGGTGGCCGTGGTGTCGAAGCTCAGCCCGGCGACGGTCGGGTCGAGGTCCAGCGCCTGGTCGCCGATCTTCAGCTTGACCGGCTGCTGGCCGGCCTTGCCGACCGACTCGTCGAGCTGGTGGATCGCCTGGTCGCGGTTGCTGCCGCCGATGTCCGTGCCGAGCACCACGGTGCCCTTGGGGACGTCGGACTGGTTCAGCATCAGGCCGGTGCCGTACGCGGCGGCGCCGAGGAAGAGCACCGCGGCGACGCCGTAGACACCGAGCTTGACGAGCTTCTTGCCGGCGCCGCCACGCTTGGCCTTGCCGGTGGCGGCCTTGGGCGCCTTCGGCTCGGCGGGCGCGGACTGCTTCGGGGCGGGCGCCGGAGCCGGCACCGGGCCGGCCGGGGCCTCGGCCTCCGGGCCGCCGGGGTACGGCCGGCCGGGGGCGGCACTGCCGGGCCCCTCCTGCCAGCCGGCGTGCGGGTCGAGCGGGGCCGTCGGCTCGCCCTGGCGGCCGGGGGCGCCGGGGAAGAGGCCGCCGGGAGCGGTGCTGCCGTACGGCTCCGCGCCGGCCGGGGTGCGCTGGGCGGCGAACGGGTCGGCGCCGGCCGGGGCCGAGGCGAACAGGCCGTTCTGCGAGCGGCCGTTCTGCGGGGCGCCGTTCGGCGGCAGGCCCTGCTCGGCCGCGGCGCCGGTGGGCCGGCCGGATATGGCGGCGGGCGGCGGGGTGTTCTCGCGGATCGGCGCGAAGCCGTCGACCGAGGTGTCCTCCGGGTTCGCCGCGTCGGCCGGGCCGCCCACGGGGTGGCCGGGGCCCTGCGGCTGCGGCCGGCCGGCGCCGCGGGCGAAGGGGTCGGCGGCGGGGGCCGTGCCGAACGGGTCCGGCGGGGCGTCCTCGTAGACGCCAGCCTCGTCTGCGGTGGTGTCCGCTCCGGCACCGGCGCCGAACGGGGAGGCGGGCGCGCCGGTCGGGCGCGGTGCGGCGGCCTGTGCCGGCACCGGGCGGCCGTTCGGGCGGGTGGTACCGGGGCCCGGGGCCTGGGCGGGGCGGGCGGCCTTGGGCCGGGCGCCGTTCGGGCGGGCCTCGGCGCCTGCGCTCGGCGCGGGGGCCGGCGCGAACGGGTCGGCGGGCGCGCCCGGAGCGCCGGTCGGGACGGCGGCGGGGGCGGGCTCCGCGGCCGGGCCCTTCTTCTGGCGCGGCCGGAACCACGCACCGGTGGACTCCGACTCGGAGGTGGCGGGCGGGATCTCCCACTCCGGCGGCAGGTTCGGCGGGGTGGCCGTTCTCGCGCCGCCGTCCATCACGCCGAGCACGGGGGAGGCGGGCGCCGCGGAGCGGTGCCGGGGCCCGGCCGGCTCGGGGGCGGCCGGCGGGTTCTCCTCGCCCTGGCCGTCCTCGTTCTTGACGGTGCTGCGGACCACCACGGGCGGGATCGGGCGCGAGCCCGGGATGTTGATCCGGACCCGTGTGGTCAGTGTGGTCTCGGTCTTCGGGGATTCGTCCTCGCCACCCGACGCGGAGCCCGGGGCGGCACCGGCACCCGCGCGGTCGCCGCCGGGGAAGCCCGGTGTGCCGTAGGGCGGGGTGCCCGACGGGTAGGCGTCCGGACCCGTCCGCCGAGGCGTCGGGTGGGCGTTCTCAGATTCGCGGCTGCTCAATGCTGCTCTGCTCCGGGTTCGCGGGCGGGCCGTGCGGCGCGACCGCGGTTCGTGGTCGCCGGGCCTGGCGGGGCGGCGGTCGGGTACGGCGTTCTGCGGCACCACCATACTGGGAAGAACTGACCGGTGAACCGGTTCGGATAGAACCTGATACGTCCGGTTCCTCCGGTATGAGAGTACGGCCGTGTGGTCCTGACTGCGCGTCGTGCGCGGTACCGTACGCGGCCCGTCGGGGTGCTCAGCGCGGCGGGCCGGGCACCCCGGGGAACCAGCTCGTCCGGGTCGGCAGGGTGGCGCAGATCACGCCCAGGACGGAGCCGACGAACAGCCAGGCGAGCGACGTGGCATTGGTCCAGAGCACATTGTCGCCCTCGGGGCGGGGGACCATCACCAGCAGCAGGGCCAGGAACCAGCCGGCCGCCGGCAGTGCCGCGCCGAGCCGGGTACCGGTCACCCGCAGGCCCGCGTAGAAGGTGGCGCCGGTGGCGGCGAGTGCCAACAGGACTCCCACGGGCGGCCACAAGGCCTGCACAAATGCTCCGCAGACCGACACCGCGACGCCCAGCAGGAAGAACAGGACATAGGCCGCGATCCGCCCGATCCGCGGGGGTTGCGGCTCGGCCAGCCGCTCGGCGCGGGTGCCGAGGACGGTCGCCGGGATCGAGCGGCGACGGGCCTGCTGGGTGGCGGGCTCGGTCATCGGGCACTCTCCTCGAAGGTGCTGTCCAGGCCGGCGAAGAGGTCGTCCTCCGGCAGCCGCGGTCCGGCCTGGCCGCGTACCAGCTGGTAGTACTCGGTGGCGACCAGCGGCTGGCCGAGGTCGTTGGAGAGCGTGAACCAGTCGCCGTGCACGGTGATCTGGGTGGCGTGCGCGGCCATCGCGGCCGCCTTGCGGCCGGCGTACGCGGCGCCGTCCAGCACGGTGGTGATCACGGCGTCGTCCACCACGCCGGGGACGTCGCCGGGTTCGGCGACCCCGGGTGACGGCGCCTTGGCGGCGGTCTCGGCCAGCCCCCGCTCGATCACCGAGCGGGGCATCCGATTCCAGTACACCTTGGCGATCCGCCAGGCCGGGCCCAGGTCGGGCCGGTGCGCCGGGTCGGCGGCCAGCTCGGGGGCGCGCATCGCCACCCGGTGTGCCTGGATGTGGTCCGGGTGCCCGTAGCCGCCGTCCTCGTCGTAGGTGACCAGGACCTGCGGCCGCACCTCGCGGACCACCGCGACCAGGTGGTCGGCCGCCTCGTCCACGTCCGCCTGCCAGAAGCAGCCGGGCACGTCGTTGTCGGGGACGCCCATCATCCCGGAGTCCCGGTAGCGGCCAGGGCCGCCGAGGAAGCGGAAATCGGCGACGCCGACCGCGCGCATGGCGTCGGTCAGCTCGCCGATCCGGTGGGGGCCGAGGGCGTCGTCCCGATCCGCCGTCAGGTGGGCCAGCTCCGGCGGGATCACCTCGCCGCCCTCGCCGAGGGTGCACGTCACCAGGGTGACCAGGGCGCCCTCGGCGGCGTACCTGGCCATCGTGGCGCCGTTGCCGATCGACTCGTCGTCGGGGTGGGCGTGCACCAGGAGCAGGCGGCGGCCGGTAGTCGCGGTCATGGGGGGAAGCCTAACGACCGCCCGCGAGGGGTCAGAGCTTCAGGCCATTGATCATTCCGGCGAGGTTGCTGGTGACCTGGCTGATCGACGGCGCGATGGAGCTGGACGCCAGGTAGAAGCCGAGCAGCGCGCAGACGATCGCGTGCGCGAGCTTCAGGCCGGAGCGGCGGATCAGCACCACCACGATGACCAGCATCAGCATGGCTGCGGAGATGGACAAAGCCATGTCGGCTCACACCCCTTCTCGGGTGCGCCACCCCCTCGCGGAGGGCGGCGTCGGGACCGTGCGGGACTTGCGGTCGGGCGACCGGGGCCCGGGACGGGGCCTGGCGATCACTCGTTGAACCAGTCATACCCGATGAGTGAGGGGCGCATTACGTTCAGTGAGTCTGCACACGCCGGGGCATGGTGGCACAAATAGGGCGCATGGGCCGGTCGGAAGGGGTGTGCAGCCCCTTCGGGCGTCCTCGCGGACGATGCTCCGAACGAGTGATCACAATCCACCGGGCGGGGGTGCGGGAACGTCATAGGGTCTGGTGCCATGACCTCCCACACCCCCGCGGACACCTTCCCGCGGCAGTACGCGCGCACCCTGCGCTACACCGTCGGCGCCCCCCGGTCCTTCTCCGTCGCATCCGACGGCTCCCGGGTCGTCTTCCTGCGCTCCCTCCCCCGCCCCTCGCCCGGGGAGACCCCCGCGGGCAGCGACCGGGCCAACCGCCTCTGGACCCTCGACACCGCCACCGGCGAGGAGCGGATCGCCGCCGATCCGGTCACCCTGCTCGGCGGCGGCGAGGAGGACCTCTCCCCGGCCGAGAAGGCCCGTCGCGAGCGCAGCCGCGAGGGCTCGGCCGGCATCGTCGGCTACTCCCTGGACGGCGCCGGCGCGCTGGCCGCCTTCGCCCTCTCCGGCCGGCTCTTCACGGCCGACCTGGCCGCCGGCGGGACCGCCGAGCTGCCGGTCGAGGGCCCGGTGGTCGATCCGCGCCTCGCCCCGGACGGCTCCCACGTCGCGTACGCCAACACCGCCGGCGAGCTGCGGCTGACCCGTACCGACGGCAGTGGCGACCGGGCCCTCGCGCAGCCCGACGGCCCGGGGGTGACGTGGGGCCAGGCCGAGTTCATCGCCCAGGAGGAGATGAGCCGCGACCGCGGCTTCTGGTGGTCGCCGCAGAGCGACCGGCTGCTGGTCGAGCGGGCCGACGACACTCCGGTGCGCCGCTGGTGGATCGCCGACCCGGCCAACCCGGGCACCGAGCCCGCCGAGATCGCCTACCCCGCCGCCGGCACCGCCAACGCCGAGGTCGGGCTCTGGCTGATCGGCCTGGACGGCGGCCGGACGCAGGTCGTCTGGGACGACGAGGCCTTCCCCTACCTGGCCCGGGTGCACTGGTCGACCGGCGGCGTGCCGCTGCTGCTCGTCCAGGCCCGGGACCAGCGCAGCCAGCGGATCCTCGGGGTGGACGTCGCGACCGGCGCCACCGAGGTGCTGGTCGAGGAGCGTGACGACGCCTGGCTGGAGCTCTTCCAGGGCGTCCCGGCCTGGACGCCGGACGGCAAGCTGGTCCGGATCTCCGACGGCGCGGGCGAGGGCGGAGCCCGGGCGCTGGTGATCGGCGACCAGACCGTCACCGGGAGCGACCTGCTGCTGCGCTCGGTGCTGGCGGTGACGGACGAGGAGGTCTTCTTCACCGCCTCCGGCGGCGCGGAGGAGACCGACCCCGAGCCGGGCTGGATCGCGGTCGGCCGGATCAGCCACGACGGCAAGCGGCTCTCCTGGGAGGCCGCGAACGACCGGCCGTTCACCTCGGTCACCACGGCGGTGCACGCGGCCGGCGTCACCGTCCGGGCCACCGCGGAGCCCGACCTGCCGGGGACGCTGGTCCAGGTCGCCCGGGACCTCCCGGAGGGCGTGGTGGTCGATGTCGTCGCCACCGTCGCGTCCTACGCCGAGACCCCGGTCCTCACCGCGCGCCCGGTCTTCCGGTTCGCCGGCGAGCGCCGCATCCCCGCCGCCGTCTTCCTGCCCACCGGCTACGACCGCGAGCGGGACGGCCTGCTGCCCGTCCTGATGGACCCGTACGGCGGCCCGCACGGGCAGCGCGTCGTCCAGGCGCACAACCCGCACCTCAACTCGCAGTGGTTCGCCGACCAGGGCTTCGCGGTGGTCGTCGCCGACGGGCGCGGCACCCCCGGGCGCGGGCCGCACTGGGAGAAGTCGATCGCCTTCGACTTCGCCGGCGCCACCCTGGACGACCAGGTGGACGCGGTCCAGGCGCTCGCCGAGGAGTTCCCGCTGGACCTCGGCCGGGTCGCCATCCGCGGCTGGTCGTACGGCGGCTACCTCGCGGCGCTCGCCGTGCTGCGCCGTCCGGACGTCTTCCACGCGGCCGTGGCCGGCGCCCCGGTGACCGACTGGGAGCTGTACGACACCCACTACACCGAGCGCTACCTGGGCGACCCCGCCGAGCGGCCCGAGGTCTACGCGGCCAACTCGCTGACCGGTCACGCGGCCGGGCTGGAGCGCCCGCTGATGATCATCCACGGTCTGGCGGACGACAACGTGGTGGCCGCGCACACCCTGCGGCTTTCCTCGGCGCTGCTCGCGGCCGGCCGGCCGCACACCGTGCTGCCGCTCTCGGGCGTGACGCACATGACGCCGCAGGAGGAGGTCGCGGAGAACCTGCTGCTGCTCCAGGTCGACTTCGTGAAGAAGTCGCTCGGGATCTGAGCCGCCCCGGGCCGACGCGGGCGAGGAGGGGGAGCGGGTCGTGGGCCCGTGCGGCCGCTCCCCCCGGTGCCGCGGGTGCCCGTACGGGTCGATCCGTCCGGCCGCTGCCGGGGACGGTGGCACGCGCCTCCGACGATCGCCCGTGACCTGCGGCTTCGGCGGCCGGTACCCGTGCTCCGGGTACCGGCCGCCGGCATGACATCCGTCATGCCGAAGGCACGACGGCGGGCACTGCCGCCGTACCCGTCCGGCGCGGGACTCTGAGCTGGTGCGAACGACACCAGCAGGGGAGAGGACCGGGACGATGGGTACGGAGGTGGCCGCCTTCCGGGGCGTCGGCAAGAGCTACGGACGGGTGCGGGCCGTGGACGGCCTCGACCTCGTGCTGCGGCAGGGCGAGACCGTCGCCCTGCTCGGCCCGAACGGAGCCGGCAAGTCCAGCACCCTGGACCTGCTGCTCGGTCTGCGCGAGCCGGACCACGGCAGCGTCACACTGTTCGGCGGCGCCCCGCGCGCCGCGATCGCGGCCGGCCGGGTCGGCGCGATGCTGCAGAGCGGCGGCCTGATGGCCGACGTCAAGGTCCGCGAGCTGGTCGGGCTGGCCTGCGACGTCCACCCGCGCGGCCGGGCCGTGCGGGAGGTGCTCGCCGACGCCGGGGTCACCGACCTGGCCGAGCGCCGGGTCGACAAGCTCTCCGGCGGCCAGGAGCAGCGGGTGCGCTTCGCCCTGGCGATCGCCGGGGCCAACGACCTGATCGTGCTGGACGAGCCCACCACCGGCATGGACGTCTCCGTACGCCAGTCGTTCTGGGCGAGCATGCGGGCGCAGGCCGACGCCGGGCGCACGGTGCTGTTCGCCACCCACTACCTGGAGGAGGCGGACTCGGTCGCCGACCGCGTCCTGGTGCTGCACCGGGGCCGGCTGATCGCCGACGGCTCGTCCGCCGAGATCAAGGCGAAGGCCGGGGCCCGCCGGATCACCTTCGAACTGCACGACGCGGATGGCCCCTTCGACGAGTCGGCGCTGCGCGGCCTGCCGGGGGTACTGGCCCTGGACGTCAGCGCCCGGGTACCGGGGGTGCGGACGGTCCGGATCCGGACGGCGGACGCCGACGCGGGCGTCGCCGGCCTCTACCGGGCGGGCCTGTACCCGCGCGGCCTGGAAGTCACCGGCCTGGGCCTGGAGCAGGCCTTCCTGACCATCACCGGCGAGCAGGACGCCGCCGACACCACCGAGTCCGCGACGGAGGCCGCGCGATGACCACCCTGATCCGCCTGGAGATCATGCGCACCCTGCGCAACAAGCGGTACCTGCTCTTCACCGTGCTCTACCCGGCGCTGATGTACTTCTTCTTCATCAACGCCTACGGCACCGACCAGCTGGCCGGCGGCCTGCCGGTGAAGACCTACTTCATGGTCTCGATGGCCACCTTCGGTGCGGTCGGCGCGGTGCTCACCGGCAGCGCGCAGCGGATCTCCCTGGAACGCAAGAGCGGCTGGGTGCGCCAGCTACGGCTGACGGCGCTGCCCGGCCGGGCGTACACCGTCGCCAAGATCGCCGCCAGTTCGGTCACCACGCTGCCCGCGATCCTGGTGGTCTTCGCGGTCGGTGCCACCCAGGGCGTGCGGCTGGGAGCCGCGCAGTGGCTCGGTCTGGCGGCCGCGCTCTGGCTGGGCAGCTTCGTCTTCGCCGCGCTCGGGGTGGCGCTCGGTTACGCGGCGGCGCCGGACTCGGTGCAGACCATCGTGATGATCACCTACATGGTGATGGCGCTGTTCGGCGGGACGTGGTTCCCGGTGACCGGCACGCTGCGGACGGTCGCACGGGTCGACCCCGTCTACCTGTACAACGAGTTGGCCACCTTCACGCAGCCCGGGCACGCGCTGGACCTCGGCGCGGTGGCCGGTCTGGCCGGCTTCCTGGTGGTCTTCGTCGCGGCCGCGGCCGCGCTGTACCGGCGGGACACCCGGCAGGCATGATGACCTCCATGCCCGACACGCCCCGTACCCACCCGACCGACGACCGGCCGGAGGCGGGGACGGGGCGCGTGTCGTTCATGAACGTCCCCGGAGCCCCGGTGGAGAACCGGCGACAGCTGCTGGTCAAGGTCAGCTGGATGCTGCTCTGGATGGTCTACCTGCTGTACCCGGTGAGCGACCTGCTCAAGGGCGGGCACTCGTCGGCGGCGACGCTGGCCGGCTGGACCGCCCTGGTGGCCTTCGTCGGCTGCTACATCGGCCTGGTGGTGCTCCGCTCGACGGCGGACCGGCGGCCGCGGGCCTGCCGGCTGGTGGTCGCGGCGATGATCGTGACCGCGATCGTCACCCCCTTCGGCCTGGGCACCGCCTGGCTCACCCTGTTCACCTACGCCTCGGTCGCCGTCGGGATCATCGCGCCGCTGCGCTTCGCGCTCGCCGGGGTCGGCGCGATGGCCGGGCTGACCGTCGTGGTCGGGCTGCTCAGCCATGCCGACCGGGGCGACATCCCCACCATCGCGCTCACCGCCTTCCTCTCCGGTGTCGCCATGACCGGGCTGCAGCGGCTGGTCGCGACCATGAGGGAACTGCGTGAGGCGCGGGCCGCCGTCGCCCATCTCGCCGCCTCGGAGGAGCGGCTGCGGATGGCCCGGGACCTGCACGACCTGCTCGGGCACTCGCTGTCGCTGATCACCCTGAAGAGCGAGCTGGCCGGGCGGCTCATGGACGCCGGCAAGGACGAGGCGGCGCGGGCGCAGGTCGCCGACATCGAGAAGGTGGGCCGGCAGTCGCTGATCGACGTCCGGGAGGCGGTGACCGGTTTCCGCCGGCCCACCCTGCCCGTCGAACTCGCCGCCGCCCGGACGGCGTTGGCGGCGGCGCAGGTCAGCCTGGAGGCCTCGCCGGAGCTGGTGGACGCCTGGCCGGGGCTGGCCAACGAGGAGGCGGGCGCGCTGGCCTGGGCGCTGCGCGAGGCGGTCACCAACGTCGTCCGGCACGGTGAGGGTGCCACCGTCTGCACGGTGCGGGCGGACGAGACCTGGGAGGGCGGCGGCGAGCGGTACGCCGTCCTGGAGATCGCCGACAACGGGGCCGGGCCCGGCAAGTCCGCGCCGGGCAACGGGCTTTCCGGCCTGGAGGAGCGGCTGGCGCTGGTCGGCGGCCGGCTGGAGACGGGGCCGGGCGACCGCGGCCGGGGCTTCCGGCTGCGCGCGCTGGTGCCGCTGCGGACGGTCTCGGTCGCCTGACGCGGCACAGGTCGTGCCGCCGGTGGCCGGCTACGGCGCGACCCGTGCCCGCAGCGCCTCGGTGAACCAGGCGAAGACCTCGGTCAGGCTCGCCGGGACCGGCCAGCCGTTGACCACCGCCAGCAGCCGCCAGTACCGCTCCGCGCGCGGGTCGTCCGCGGCCTCCAGCCGCCGCAGCAGCCAGCGGCGCAGCTCCGCGTCGTCCGGGCGGCCGAAGGTGGCGGCGTACCGGGCGGTGAGCCCGTCCACCACCGCGTCGGCCGCCGGGGAGCGCGGCGGGACGGCGGACGCGAGCGCGGCGCCGACCCGTTCGCGGACCGCCTCGGTGAGGGCGTGGTGCAGGCCGGTGGTGTCGCCCGCCGCCCGCTCGGCGGCCTGGTGTTCGGCCATCCGCCGCACCGAGGCGCGGAACTCCCCGTCCTGGACGAGCTCGCCCAGTTCGACCCAGGCCTCCACCTGCTCGGCGGCGGGCTCGTCCGGGAGTTCGGGCATCGCCGAGCGCATCATGGCGACGAACTCGGGGTTGGCGTCCAGGCCGCCGAACACGTCGTCGACGAAGTCGTGGACGAGGCGCCGGCGTTCGGCGTCCGAGAGCTGGGCGAGCTTGTGCATGAATCTCATCTCCTCAGGGGTGGAACCACGTTGGGCGACCGCCCGGAGCACCGTGCGCCGCAGCCGCAGGGTGCGGATCTGCACGTCCAGGGCGTCCGCGTGGGCGGCGGCGACGTCGTGCAGCGGCGCCTCCCGGTCCAGTACCCGCCGGATCGTGGCCAGGTCCAGGCCGAGTTCGCGCAGCGTCCGGACCAGGTCGAGCCGGGCCAGGGCGTCGACGCCGAAGCGGCGGTAGCCGGCCGGTGTCCGGTCGGTGGGCGGGACGAGGCCCTCGTCGGCGTAGAACCGGATGCTCTTGACCGTCAGGCCGGTGCGCCGGGCCAGGTCACCGATCGAGTACCGCACGTCGTCGTCCATGCGGACCACTCTGGCGTCTCCCCCCGGGGGAGACTCAACAGGTGATTCCCGCAGACCCTAGGGTCGACGGCATGAGTGAGATTCGAAGCGACGGTGCCCCGTCCGTCCGCGTGCTGCTGGCGGAGGATCAGGGGATGGTCCGGGAGGCGCTGGCCGCGCTGCTCGGGCTGGAGGGGGACATCGACGTGGTGGCCCAGGTGGGGCGCGGCGACGAGGTGGTGGACGCGGCGATCGCCCAGGACGTGCAGGTCGCGGTGCTGGACATCGAGATGCCCGGCATGACCGGGATCGAGGCCGCGGCGGAGCTGCGCAAGCGCCGGCCGCAGACCAAGGTCGTGATCGCGACCACCTTCGGCCGCCCCGGCTACCTGCGGCGGGCGATGGAGTCGGGTGCGGACGCCTTCCTGGTGAAGGACGCCCCGGCGGCCGAGCTGGCGGAGGCGATCCGCCGGGTGCTGCGCGGCGAGCGGGTGATCGACCCGGTGCTGGCCGCCGCCGCGCTCGCGGAGGGGGCGAACCCGCTGACGGCCCGCGAGCGCGACGTCCTGGCGGCCGCGGCGGACGGGGCGGTGAACGCGGACATCGCCCGCCGGCTGCACCTGTCCGAGGGGACGGTGCGCAACTACCTCTCGATGGCGATCCAGAAGACCGAGGCCCGCAACCGCACCGAGGCGGTCCGGATCGCCCGCGAGAAGGGCTGGCTGTAGGGCGCGGGGTCGCGCGGCGGGCGGCCCCCGCCCGGCCCGGCGGCGCTCAGTTGAGCCGGTGCCGGGCCGACCGCGCCTCCTGGCGGACCTTCGCCGCGGTGTCCGGGTCGAAGGTGTCGAGGATCTCCGCGTAGGCGTCCATCTCGGCCGACCCGCCGAGGAAGTCGCCGGTCCGCACCAGCAGCTCCGCGCGCTCCAGCCGGAGCTGGGCCGGGTGGCGGGGCAGCAGCAGGGCGAGTTCGGTGGCCCAGAGCTGGGTCCGGGCGTGTTCGGGGCGCTCGGCGGCCCAGGCGCGGATGTTGCCGAGGACCCGGTGCACGGTGTCCAGCGGCTGGGCCGGGGTGAGCAGTTCGGGCGAGAACGGGTGGCCGGCGGCCCGGACCAGACCGGCCGCGTCCTCCAGGTCGAGCAGCCGCCCGCCGTGGAAGGGGTCGGCCAGGACGTAGTCGTCGCCGCCGCCCGGGTCGCCGACCGCGACGATGAAGTGGCCCGGCAGCGCGATCCCGTGCACCGGCACCCCGGCCCGTCGGCCGACCGCCGTCCAGACCAGCGCGAGCATGATCGGCAGCCCCCGTCGGCGCCGCAGGACGTCCGGCAGCAGCGAGGACTCCAGTCGCCGGTAGTCGGACTGCCGCCCGTGGAACCGCTCCCGCCCGCCGAGCACCGCGGCCAGCAGCGCGGCCGTCTCCTCCGGTCCGGCCGGTTCCCGTTCGGCGACGGCGAGCCGGACGGCGGCGGCATGCCGCTCCAGCGCCGCCTCGCAGGCGGCCAGCAGGGCCTCCAGGGTCGGCGGGTCCCGGGGGTCGTCCGGGTCCAGGACGGGGCTGTGCTCGGCGGCCGCGAGCAGGCAGAGCAGCACCGGATCGGGGTGCTCGGCCCGGGCCTCGGTCCGGAAGCGTGCTCTGCTCTGCTCGGTCACGGTGGCTGCGACGGCTTTCATGCGGGCGGACAGACAGGCGGGACTGACGGGTGGCACCGGCGGGCGGAACCGGGGTGGAACCGACGGCCGGGGCCGGTGGATCGGACGGACGGGCGTGGCGGTGCGTGCGCGCTATCCCTGGGGCAGGCGCGCGTAGTGGTAAGTGTGACTGGTCGTGAAGCCAAGTCCGTCATAGAGCGCGATCGCACCATCGTTCTCCGCCTCGACCTGGAGGTAGGCGCCGGTCGCGCTCTCCTCGGCGGCCCGGGCGGCGAGCACCGCCATCAGTGTGGTGGCCAGCCCGGTGCGGCGGGCGTACGGGGCGACCTCGATCGCGCCGAAACAGGCCCACGGCCCGTCGATGACGCAGCGTCCGATGGCCAGCGGCGGCTGCCCGGGCGCGCCCGGCACGGTGGCGAACCAGACCGACGGGCCGCCGTGGATCACCTGCCGTGCGGCCTCCTCCACCGCCGGGTCGTCGGTGACCCGCCGGTACAGCGACATCCACTCGGCACCGGCCGTCCGGGCGAGCCGCACGCGGTGGTGGCCGGAGCCGAGCCGGGTGAGCGGCGCGAGTGCCGCGACCAGCACCAGCGTGGGCGAGTACGCAGCCCCCAGCCGGTCCAGCTCGCCGCGCAGGTCCTCCGGCGAGCCGGGTGTGCTGATCTCCACCCAGGCCGGCAGCCCGCGCGCCGCGTACCACCGCCGGACCGCCGCGAGCGCCTCGGCCGGCGGCAGGCCGGGGTCGCCGAGCGCCTGGACGGAGTTGGCCCGCCGGGTGAAGCCGGCGGAGGCCCGCAGCGTCCACTCGCCGAGCGGCTCCTGTTCGACGGCGGGCCAGCCGAGCGCCGCGATCCGCTGGAGTTCCGCCGGCGAGGCGACGGGCGGCGTCGCGCGGCGGGCCGGGAAGAGCGGCACCACCTTGCCCGCGACCAGCAGCTTCTCCGCGAAGGTGACCGGATCGCCGCTCCGGGGGACGACGGTAAGCTCAAGATCGTCCCAGGATGTGAGCACGCCGATCACATCGCGGAACACCGGCCTGTCGTTCACGAACTCGGCGACACGCCGAACTGACACTCGTAGTCCCACGTCAGAGCGATCTATCCGGACCTCCGGACGGTTCTGGACCGGCCCGTCAGCCGCCATCTGGGCACCTCCTGTGCATTTGCGGTCTCCGACCCGCGATACTAGGGGCGGGCATCGACGACGCCGCGCTCACCCGCGCACGCGAGCAAACAGAATGGGCCGCCGAGCCCTTCCGAGGAGGAACGACAGCGTGACCTACGTCATCGCGCAGCCTTGTGTCGACGTCAAGGACAAGGCCTGCATCGAAGAGTGCCCGGTTGACTGCATCTACGAGGGCGAGCGATCGCTCTACATCCACCCGGATGAGTGTGTCGACTGCGGTGCTTGCGAGCCGGTCTGCCCGGTCGAGGCGATCTTCTACGAGGACGACACTCCGGAGGAGTGGAAGGACTACTACAAGGCGAACGTCGAGTTCTTCGACGACCTCGGTTCGCCCGGTGGTGCCTCGAAGCTCGGCCTGATCGAGCGGGACCACCCGTTCATCGCCGCTCTGCCGCCGCAGAACACCGACGAGCACTGAACGATCGGTGGCAACAGAGCTGTGAGTACCAAGAACAGCACGCTCGCGCCGTTCCCGGGTCACCCGGGGGCGGCGCGCCGCGTTTCCGATCTCCTGCCGGTCTTCCCCTGGGACAAACTGGAGCCCTACAAGAAGACCGCGCTGGCCCACCCCGGCGGGCTCTGCGACTTCTCGGTGGGCACCCCGGTCGACCCGGTTCCCGAGGTGATCCAGAAGGCGCTGGCGGCGGCCACCGACACCCCCGGCTACCCGACCGTCTGGGGCCCGCTGGAGCTGCGCGAGGCGATCGCCGGGTGGCTGCGCCGCCGGGTCGGCGCGGAGATCGGCCCGCAGGCCGTCCTGCCCACGGTCGGTTCCAAGGAGCTGGTGGCCTCGCTGCCGACCCAGCTCGGTCTCGGCCCCGGTGACCAGGTGGCCTACCCGCGGCTGGCCTACCCGACCTACGAGGTGGGCGCGCGGCTCTGCGGCGCGGAACCGGTCGAGTACGACTCGGTGGACGAGCTGGACGGGTCGAGGGTCCGCCTGCTCTGGGTCAACTCGCCGTCCAACCCGACCGGGCGGGTGCTCGGCACGGACGAGCTGCGCCGCACGGTCAGGTGGGCCCGGGAGCACCGGGTGCTGCTGGTCAGCGACGAGTGCTACCTGGAGCTGGGCTGGGAGGCCGACCCGGTCTCCGTCCTGCACCCGGACGTCTGCGGAGACGACCACGAGGGCCTGCTGGCCGTCCACTCGCTCTCCAAGCGCTCCAACCTGGCCGGCTACCGCGCCTCCTTCGTGGCGGGCGACCCGGTGGTGGTCAAGGAACTGCTCGGGGTGCGCAAGCACGGCGGGATGATCGTCCCGGCCCCCGTCCAGGCGGCGCTCGTCGCCGCGCTCGCGGACGACGCGCACGTGGCCGAGCAGCGCGGGCGCTACGCGGCCCGGCGTTCGGCGCTGCGGGCGGCACTGGAGGCGTACGGCTTCCGGGTGGAGCACTCGGAGGCGAGCCTGTACCTGTGGGCGACCCAGGACCGGCCGTGCTGGGAGACGGTGGCCGAACTGGCCGGGCTGGGCATCCTGGTGGCGCCCGGCGACTTCTACGGGCCGGCCGGCGAGCGGTTCGTCCGGGTCGCGTTCACCGCGACCGACGAGCGGGTCGCGGCGGCCGTGGAGCGGCTGCGCGGCTGACCGGCGCAGCCCGCGCACGGCGAAGGGGGCCGGTGTCCAGGACGGGACACCGGCCCCCTTCAGTGCTGTGCGGGGCGCGCCGGGCGGAGCCGGTCAGTCGGTCAGCCGATCGGCAGGCCGCCGAGGCCGCCGCCGCCGAGCAGGCCGGTGATCGGGCCGAGGCCGGCCAGCGGGGAGTTCGGGCCGAGGTCGGCGCCGCCGAGGCGGTTGGCCGAGCCGTGCTCGGCCAGGCCGAGCACGTCCGCGCCGGGGACCTCGGCCGGCAGCGCGCGGCCCAGGGCGCCCAGCGGGAGCGCGGAGGTCACGGCGTCGGCACCGGGGACGGCGCCGGTGAGCGCGCCGGCGCCCGGCAGGCCCTGGGTCAGGTCGGCGGTCTGCGAGAGCCCGCCGACCGGGTTGGCGCCGGCGCCCGCGCTGCGGCCGGTCGCGCCGCTGCCGCCGGTGACGGCCTCGCCGAGCTTGCCGGCCAGGGCGGCGGCGACCTTCGGGGTGACGGCGGAGAGCTGGCCGGTGGTGGCGGCGGTCTTGTCGACCGGGGCGGTCAGCGAGCCGGCCTTCTCGTTCGCCTCGGGCAGCTGGTGGGCGACGATGTTGCCGGTGGCGTCGGCGGTGGCCGGTACGCCCGCGGTGACGGTGGCGGCGCCGGTGTCCCCGGCGGCCTGGCCCAGCTCGTGGGTGGTGTGCTGCAGGGTGGACCCCGCGTCGGTGTTGGTGAGCTGGCCCAGCGGCGCGGCCAGGTCGGACTTGGGCAGCAGCGCGTCGGCGGCGGACGCGGAGCCGGCCGCGACAAGCGGGGTCGCGCCGGCCGCCACGAGCAGCGCGGCCTGAGCGATCCGGCGCGTGAGGGAGTGAGACATGGGGCTCCTCGAAGGGGTCTTGGGTCCGTCCTGTCCGCCGGGCGGACGACCTTGTTACCGCTTGAGAAGCCAGAAGGTTTCGGCCGGTGCAAGGAAACGGTCTTACCGATGATCGGATCATCGACCCGGTGCCGGAAGGGGTGGCCGGTCCGGCCGGAGCCGCGAAGGCGGGGCGGGCCAAGGGGAGTGACGGTTCTGCGGCCGGCTCTCGGCGCCCCCCGCGCCGTCCACCGGGGTTGACCGGAATCACTCCTTCGGCGGCAACCCGGACACCAGTGCGCCAGCCCGCTGGACGGCCGGGCGGCCGTCCTCGTGCACGGCCACCGAGCGGCGGCCCCGCAGGCCACCGGGAGGCCTTAAGGAGCGTTCCTCAGGCCTTTCCGGGCGCCGCGAGCGCGACCAGCACCAGCTTGGTCGAGGTGCCGGTCGGCTGCGGCTTCCAGCCGCCCTCGGACTTGGACCTGCGCCAGATCTTCCCGTCGTAGGCGATCGTCTCGATGCCCAGCTGCTGGGCCTGCGTCACCGCCCAGTGCGCCACCGCCCAGCCGCTCTGCCGCTCGGCGTCCGGACCGGCATCGGTGCTGGCCGCCGGGTCCGGGGTCAGCGAGACGGCGTTCTCGGCGCCCTTGACCGTCGAGGTGTAGCCGGCCGCCGGCGTCACCGTCCGGCCGAACTCGCGGCGCACCCGGTCGCTCAGCACCTGCGTCCGGTCCGGCCGGGGGGCCGGGGCGGCCGAGGGCGCGGCGGAGCCGGTGGCGGCCGCCCCGGCGACGTCGACCTCCTCCTCGGGCGCGGCGAAGTCGTGCACCACGCAGTTCAGCGCGCCCGCCTCGCGGCCGGTCAGCGCCGAGGCGAGCAGCGTCGCCTTGGTCTCGTGCTTGGCGTACGCCTGCGGGTAGCCGCTCTTCTGCACCTGCTGGGCCGCGTCGGTCAGCGGCAGCCGGGTGTAGCCGGGGACCTTGACCAGGCCGTCGAGGAACTTGTTGGTCGCGTAGACCGGGTCCATGATCTGCTCGACGGTGCCCCAGCCCTGCGAGGGACGCTGCTGGAACAGGCCGACCGAGTCCCGGTCGCCGCCCGCCAGGTTGCGGATCTTGGACTCCTGCATCGCCGTCGCCAACGAGATGGTCACCGCCCGGTCCGGCAGGCCGCGCGAGTGCGCCACGGCGGCGATCGTCGCGGCGTTGGCCGCCTGCGGGATCTCCAGCGTGCCCTCGCCCGACGGGGTCTTCACGGAGCAGCCCTCGGGGGTCAGCTTCTGGTCGCGCAGCCAGTACAGGCCCACCGCGACCACCACGAGCGCCAGCAGGACGATCAGCACCGCACGCAACGGCCTGCGCCGTCGCCGCCCGGGCGCCGTGTCGCCGCCCTGCTCGCCGCGCCTCTTCCTGGCCACCGCCGCCCCTTTCCGCCTGCTCCTGATCGGACACCGTACCCACTCGGACGGATGTGCGGCGCCACCGGTTGCGATCCGCGGCACGGGACGGCCGGCCGCCCGGGACTAGGCTGAAGGACCATGAGCAGCTCTGAGACGCCCCTGGACCTCACCCTCGACGGCGGTGCGCTGACCGCCCGGCTCGTCGACTTCCCGTCGGTCAGCGGCGACGAGCAGGCGCTCGCCGACGCCGTGGAGGCGGCGCTGCGGGCCTACCCGCACCTGACCGTGGACCGGCACGGCAACAACGTGGTCGCCCGCACCGGCCTGGGCCGCGCCGAGCGCGTGCTGCTCGCCGGCCACCTGGACACCGTGCCGATCGCCGACAACGTGCCCTCCTACGTCGAGGGCGACCTGCTCTACGGGTGCGGCACCTCCGACATGAAGTCCGGCGTGGCCGTCCAGCTCCGGCTGGCCGCCACCCTGGCCGAGCCCAACCGCGACCTCACCTACGTCTTCTACGACTGCGAGGAGGTGGAGGCCCACCGCAACGGCCTCGGCCACCTCGCCGCCGAGCACCCGGACTGGCTGGCCGCCGACTTCGCCGTGCTGATGGAGCCCAGCGGCGCCGCCGTGGAGGGCGGCTGCCAGGGCACCATGCGGGTCCAGATCCGGCTGACCGGTGTGCGCGCCCACGCGGCCCGCGGCTGGCTCGGCGACAACGCCATCCACCACGCCGCCGAGGTGCTCGGCCGGCTCGCCGCGTACCGGCCGCGCCGGGTCGAGATCGACGGCCTGGAGTACCGCGAGGGCCTCAACGCCGTCCGGATCGACGGCGGGGTGGCCGGCAACGTCATCCCCGACGAGTGCGTGGTGACGGTCAACTTCCGCTTCGCGCCGGACCGCAGCGAGGCGGACGCCGAGAAGCACCTGCGCGAGGTCTTCGACGGCTTCGAGGTGACCGTCACCGACTCCGCCCCCGGCGCCCTCCCCGGCCTCGACCAGCCCGCCGCCCGGGCCTTCCTGGCCGCCACCGGCGGCGTCGCCCGGGCCAAGTTCGGCTGGACCGACGTCGCCCGGTTCAGCGCGTTCGGCATTCCCGCGGTCAACTACGGCCCCGGCGACCCGAACATGGCGCACAAGCGGGACGAGCACTGTTCGCTCAGCGCCATCGCCGAGACCGAGGAGCGGCTGCGCGCCTGGCTGACCGCCTGAGCCGCCCCGGGCGGTCCGGCCGGCCCGCGGTCGCCCGGACTGGTCGGCCCGTGGTCGAACGCCATCTTCCGGTTGCCCAACCGACCTTTCACCGTTGCCTGAAAACGGGGATCGGCGGGCGTAGGGTTTCGTCATGACAGGCACTGGAGACGAAAAGCACTACGGACACGGACCCGAGCAGGTGGGCGAGCCGCGCCCGAAGAAGGCGTGGCCCGAGAAGCAGAAGGGCCCGGTGCTGGTGCGCCGGGACCAGGTCGGCACCAGCACGACGGACCAGCGCCTGCTGGACACCACCGGCCCGACGGACTGGCTGCACACCGACCCGTGGCGGGTGCTGCGGATCACCTCGGAGTTCGTCGAGGGCTTCGGCGCGCTGGCCGAACTCCCGGCCGCGATCAGCGTCTTCGGTTCCGCCCGGACTTCGGTCGACTCCCCCGAGTACGCGGCCGGCGTGGCGATCGGCCGGGCGCTGGCGGAGGCCGGCTACGCGGTGATCACCGGCGGCGGCCCGGGCGCGATGGAGGCGGCCAACCGCGGGGCCTCGGAGGCCGGCGGCCTGAGCGTCGGCCTCGGTATCGAGCTGCCCTTCGAGCAGGGGCTCAACGAGTTCGTCGACCTCGGGCTGAACTTCCGTTACTTCTTCGTCCGCAAGACGATGTTCGTGAAGTACGCGCAGGGCTTCGTGGTGCTGCCCGGCGGCCTCGGCACGCTGGACGAGCTGTTCGAGGCGCTGACCCTGGTGCAGACGAAGAAGGTCACCCGGTTCCCGGTGATCCTGTTCGGCAGCGAGTACTGGGGCGGCCTCTACGAGTGGCTGAAGAACACCCTCGTCGCGCAGGGCAAGGCGGCCCCGCACGACCTGGAGCTGTTCCACATCACCGACGACATCGACGAGGTCATGAAGATCCTCGCCGACGCCCGCCGCCCGGCCCACGAGATCTAGCGAGGGCGGGACACGGGGCCGGCGAGGCCACGCGAGCGGGCGGGGGGCGAGCCGAGCCTGAGAACGGGGGCCTGTCAGGCCAGCCCCCGGCGGGCGACCGCCGGGGGTCGGGTGCCCCGGATCGAGGCGACCATGTCCAGCACCTGCCGGGTCTCGGCGACCTGGTGCGCCCGGTAGATCCGGGCGCCCAGCCAGGCCGAGACGGCCGTGGTCGCCAGTGTGCCGAGCAGCCGTTCGTCCACCGGCCTGTCCAGCGTCTCGCCGACGAAGTCCTTGTTGGAGAGCGAGACCAGTACGGGGAAGCCGGTCGCGGTCATCTCGGGCAGCCGGCGGGTCGCCTCCAGCGAGTGCCGGGTGTTCTTGCCGAAGTCGTGCCCCGGGTCGATGATCACCGCGTCGCGCCGCACGCCCAGCTCCACCGCCCGTTCGGCGAGCCCGACGGTCACCCGCAGGATGTCCGCCATCACGTCCGCGTAGCCGACCCGGTGCGGCCGGGTCCGCGGCTCGGCGCCGCCCGCGTGGGTGCAGACCAGGCCGACGTCGCGGCGGGCGGCCACCTCGGCGAGCTTCGGGTCGACCCCGCCCCAGGCGTCGTTCAGCAGGTCCGCGCCGACCTCGCAGACCGCCTCGCCGACCTCGTGCCGCCAGGTGTCCACGCTGATCACGGCCTCCGGGTGGCGCTTGCGCAGCTCCGCCACGAAGGGCACGGTGCGCCGCAGTTCCTCCTCGACGGTGACCTCGTCGCCCGGTCCGGCCTTCACCCCGCCGATGTCCAGGATCGCGGCGCCCTCGGCCATCGCGCGGTCGGCGGCGGCGAACGCGGCCTCGTCCGCGAAGGTGGCGCCCTTGTCGAAGAACGAGTCCGGGGTGCGGTTGACGATCGCCATGATCACCAGCTCGTCGTCACCGAATTCCCGTGGTCCCAGGCGCAGTGCCACCGATGTCTCCTCCACAGTTGCTGCGGGTGCGATGATGGCCCCCGGCCTATCGGGAACCATGCTGTCATGATCGTGAGCCGGGCACTGTTGTCAGCGCCGGCAGGGAAGTCGGGAGGACCGCTCGTGTTCTGGGTGATCGTGGTGGCGATGGCCGTCGTGGTCGGAGGCGCCGCGCTGGTGGCGCTCGGCGGGGGCGGCTCACTGCCGGAGGCAGTGCAGGACCGCATCGCCGCACGGCTGCCGCAGGACCGTCCGCTGAGCCGGGACGACGTGGACGGCATACGCCTGCCGATGGCCGTGCGCGGCTACCGGATGGACGAGGTGGACGACGTGCTGGACCGCCTCGGCGCCGAACTCGCCTACCGGGACTCGCGGATCGCCGAGCTGGAGGCCGCCGGTGCGCTGCGCGGCGCCGTCGAGGCCACCACCGGCCCGGACGCCGGTGCCGAACCGCTGCCCGGGCTGGAGGAGTTCGCCCAGGTCGTCGAGCCCGCCGCCACGCTGACCAAGGACCCCGAGGGCGCGCGGCCGGCGGCGGAGCAGTGACCGACGCCGGCGCGGTGCTCGGCACGGACGGCCTGCGCCGCTGCGGCTGGGGCGACTCGACGGAGGACTACCGGCTCTACCACGACACCGAGTGGGGCCGCCCGGTCCACGGCGACGACGCGCTGTTCGAGCGGGTCTGTCTGGAGGCCTTCCAGTCCGGCCTCTCCTGGATCACCATCCTGCGCCGCCGTGAGGGCTTCCGGGCCGCGTTCGCGGGCTTCGCGATCGACGAGGTCGCCGTGTTCGGCCCGGCCGACGTCGAGCGGCTGCTCGGCGACGCGGGCATCATCCGCAACCGGGCCAAGATCGAGGCGTCCATCGCCAACGCGAGGGTCGCCCGCGACCTCGACGGCGGCCTGGACGCGCTGATCTGGCAGTACGCCGGGGATCCGGACCGGCCGGCCCCCCGCACCCTGGCGGAGGTACCGGCCGTCACGCCCGAGTCGACGGCGCTGGCGAAGGCGCTCAAGAAGGCGGGATTCCGTTTCGTCGGCCCGACCACCGCCTACGCGCTGATGCAGGCCTGCGGCCTGGTGGACGACCACCTGGCGGACTGCCACGTCCGGAGCGCCCCGCGGGCCGTCTAGGTCCCGTCGGGGCCCTGTGCGGGTGCCACCCGGGCCGTCCGGGGCCCGGGCGGTACCCGCGGCGGGGCGTCAGCGGCCCAGGTACGTCGGCTTCTCCTTGGCGATGAACGCGCGGACCGCGATCCGGTGATCCTCGCTGTCGCCGGCCAGGGTCTGCAGCTCGTCCTCCTTGTCGAGCAGTTCGTCCAGCGAGTGCGAGGCGCCGTACGCCAGCGACTCCTTGACGGCGCCGTACGCCACCGTCGGACCCTCGGCCAGCTCCTTGGCGAAGACCCGTGCGGTGGCGGCCAGCTCGGCGGCCGGAACGACCTTCGTGGCCAGGCCCAGCTCCATCGCCTCGGTGGCCTTCACCGTGCGCGGCAGCATCAGCAGCTCGGTGGCCTTGGCGTGCCCGACCAGCCGGGGCAGCGTCCAGGAAGCGCCCGAGTCGGCGGTCAGCGCGATCCCGGCGAAGGCCGTGTTGAACCCGGCCGTGTCCGCGACGATCCGGAAGTCGCAGGCGAAGGCCAGGGAGGCGCCCGCGCCCGCCGCGACACCGCCGACCGCCGCGACCGTCGGCTTGCGCATCCCGGCCAGCGCCCGCACCAGCGGGTTGTAGTGCTCGGCGACGGTCCTGAGCGCGCCCTCGCCGGTCTCCTCGGCCCGCTTGAGCAGGCCCAGGTGCTCCTTGAGGTCCTGCCCGACGCAGAACGCCCGCTCGCCGGCGCCGGTGAGCAGCACCGCCCGCACCGCCCGGTCCTCGGCCGCCGCGGTCACGGTGTCGCGCAGCGCCACCTTGGTGGGGGTGTCCAGCGCGTTCATCGCCTCGGGGCGGTTGATGGTGATGACGGCCAGGCCGCCGTCCAGCTCGTACAGCACGGAATCGGACATGGGCGAGGGCTCCCTTGAGGTCGTCACAGGTCGGTCGTGTGTCAGGATGCCGGAGCACGCGGCCGGGTGGGGAGTGTGAGGTATCGCACCTTTCGGCGGCGCGCCGACCGCCGCCGCGCCGGGGCTTATGGCGGGAAATGTGGCGCTTGGAGCCGGTCCGGCCATGGTTGCACCGAGAGTGATGTTGGTCATCAGGGCGTGGCATGCGGGATAATGGCTTCCGATCAATGCGTTCGATACCGGCGGTGGACGGACTGCCGGTGCGTAGCTGAGCGGTTGCAGGAAGGGGAACGAGCATGGCGGCCATGAAGCCGCGGACGGGTGACGGCCCGCTCGAAGTCACCAAAGAGGGGCGGGGCATCATCATGCGCGTTCCGCTCGAAGGCGGCGGACGCCTTGTGGTGGAGCTCACGCCTGACGAGGCCGACGCCCTGGGCGAGGCCCTGAAGAAGGCCTGCGGCTGACCGCAGCGGGCGCTCCCCATCTCCTGGAGATGTGCCGCCGGGCCCGGGTACGACATCACGTCGGCCCGGGCTCTGTGGTTTCCGGGGGCTCTGCGGTTTCCGGGGCCGGTGGCTCCGGGGCCCGCGGCCTCCGGACGCCGCCACCGGCCGGGTCAGCGCTTCACGGCGCAGAGCAGCCCGTCCGACACCGGCAGCAGAGCCGGCAGCAGGGACTCGCTCTCCCGGACGTCCCGGACCAGGTCGCGCACCGCGTGCGTCTGCGGGTCCTGCTGGTCGGGCTCGGCGAGCCGGCCCTCCTGGAAGACGCCCTCGAAGCAGACCATCCCGCCCGGGCGCAGCAGCCGCAGCGATTCCGCCAGGTACTCCCGCGACTCCGCCGGGTCCCCGTCGCAGAACACCAGGTCGTACTGGCCGTCCGCGAGCCGCGGCAGCACGTCCAGCGCCCGGCCCGGTATGAAGCGGGACCGGTTCGCCGCGAATCCGGCCGCGTGGTACGCCTCCCGGGCCAGCTGCTGGCGCACCGGCTCGGTGTCCACGGTGGTGAGCACCCCGTCCGGTCGCATTCCGCGCAGCAGATAGACCCCGGAGACGCCCGTCCCGGTACCGATCTCGGCCACGGCCTTGGCGTCCAGTGCGGCCGCCAGCAGCCGCAGACAGGCCCCACCGCCCGGCCCGATCGCCCTGATACCGGTGCGCGCGGACTGTGCCCGGGCGTAGGTCAGCACCGCGTCCTCGCCGACGAAGGTGTCGGAGAGGGCCACGCGCGCGGGCCCGAACTCGCTGATGGCTGCCTCTTTCGGAGCCCCGGGCAGTGGCCCGGTGCCGAGCGGAAGTCGATATTTCCTGGCACAGATTACTGGCCGCCCGGGAACCGCGTACGGCGGCGGGCCGTTGCAGAGGAAGGGACCGGGTAACGGATACCCCCGGGATACCCCCCGGGCACTTTTATCCGGGCTTGACGGGTGAGGTGGATATGGTGGTGGCCCTGCTGGGCAGAAGAGCCAACCGAGGAGGTGTGGCCGAGGGCGACGTCCCTGTGCGGCGGCACTCCCGCGGCACCGCGTCAGCCCGTACGCCGAAGCCCGTGATGAACCAGCCTGCGCACTCCACCCTGGACCAGCCGGCCGCCGCGACGCCGGCCGCCGGTACCACCGAGGCACCCGCCGCCCTCGCGAGCTTCGCCGAGGGGCCCGACGCGCAGACCTGGACTCCGCCCTCCTGGGAGGAGATCGTCGAGGCGCACAGCGCCCGCGTCTACCGCCTCGCCTACCGCCTGACGGGCAATCAGCACGACGCCGAGGACCTCACCCAGGAGGTCTTCGTCCGGGTGTTCCGTTCGTTGTCGACCTACACCCCCGGCACGTTCGAGGGCTGGCTGCACCGGATCACCACCAACCTGTTCCTGGACATGGTCCGCCGACGCCAGCGGATCCGCTTCGACGCGCTCGGCGACGACGCGGCCGAGCGTCTGGCCAGCCGCGAGCCCAGCCCGGCCCAGCACTTCAGCGACACCCACTTCGACGCCGACGTCCAGCAGGCGCTGGACACCCTCGCCCCGGAGTTCCGCGCCGCCGTGGTGCTCTGCGACATCGAGGGCCTCTCCTACGAGGAGATCGCGGCGACGCTCGGCGTCAAGCTCGGCACCGTCCGCAGCCGCATCCACCGCGGCCGTTCGCACCTGCGCGCCGCCCTGAAGCACCGCGCCCCCGGCGCGGCCCCGGGCCGCGAGCGCCGGGGCGGCTCCGAGGAGCCGGTGCCGGTGCCGGTCGGCGCCGTCGTGGGGGAGGCCCCGGGCGCGCCGGGCGGGCGCGGACGGAGGCGATCGTGAGCGGAACCGGCCGGTCGGGGCCGGGCCGACCGGACGCTCCCGGCAAGGGCGCCGCCTGGCGCGGCGGCTGGCCCCAGCTGGGCCGCCGCGGCCACGAGGACGGAGCCGACGAGCCGCTGCCGCCCACCACGGCCCTGCCGGGCGAGGCTTCGCTGCGCTCGGTGGCCGTCAAGCCCACCGAGCCCGCCGCGGAGGAGCACCACCTCGGGGAGCGGCTCTCCGCCTTCGTGGACGGCGAACTCGGCCACGACTCCCGCGACCGCGTCCAGGCCCATCTGGCGACCTGTCCGCAGTGCCTCGCCGAGGCCGACGAGGGCCGCGCCGTGAAGCACCTGCTGACCCGTACCGGCACCCCCGGCCCGTCCTCGGCGCTGATGTCCCGGCTGCTCGCCGTCGGGGCCCTCCAGGACGAGGAACCTCCCGCCACCGACCGGCCGCGCCGGGACGACGACGACCTGCCCGGTGGCGGACTGCCCGCGGCCTGGGGGACCCCTCGGCCGGACGCCCGGGGAGGCACCCTCGGCGGCAGCCGGCTGAACGGCGGCTCCTTCGGCCGTGGCGCGGGTGCCTTCGGCGCGGGCGCGCTCGGCGCCGACGCACCGGTGCCGGGCATCGACCCCAGGGCGTTCGCGCGCGGCGGCTCGGTGCTGCGCCCCCTGATGGGCCGGCGTTCCGGCCGGCCCGAGGCCGCCGCACCGCAGCCGGCCGCGGCCGCCACCGGGCCGGCGGTGGCCCGGCAGGCGCCGCCGCGCGGTCGCCGGTTCGTCTTCGCGGCCGCCGGGGCCTTCTCGGTCGCCGCGGTGACGCTCGGCGGGGTCGGCGGCTTCGCCGCCCAGAGCGAGGACCAGCACGGCACCTCGGTGAGCCCGGCCGGCAACACCGACCGCAGCGGCGGGTACGCCCCCATGAAGGCACAGGTCCCGGTGGACTTCCCGGTCCGCCCGGTGGCGGCCACCCGCAGCGCGACCGCGCCGCACGTCGTGCCGGACCGCATTCCCAGCTCGGGTCTCGCCGGTCTGCACCGGGAGAACCGGTAGCGCACGCCGCTCACCACGGCGATGGCCATCGGCGGGTCTTCACCACGGCTTCATCACAGTGTGGGGTCCGGACCCGACGGTGGCCATTACGCTGTAGGAACCGTTGTCCGACGAGCTGAGGGAGCTTAGGTGTTCAGCGACGTAGGCGGGCTGGAGATCGTGACTCTGGTCATCATGGCCATCGTGATCTTCGGGCCGGACAAGCTGCCGAAGCTGATCCAGGACACCATGGGCTTCATCAAGAAGATCCGTTCCTTCGCCGACAGCGCGAAGGAGGACATCCGCAGCGAGCTGGGACCGGAGTTCAAGGACTTCGAGTTCGAGGACCTCCACCCCAAGACCTTCGTCCGCAAGCAGCTCATGGGCGGCCAGGAGGACCCGCTGGGCCTCAAGGAGATCCGGGAGAGCCTGGACATCCGCTCGGTGCTGGACGACAAGCCCGCCGTCGCGGTGAACGGCCACGGCCGCGCGGGCACGGTCAGCATGGACAAGGCCGGCGCCGCGGGCGCGGCCTCCGCCGGCCCCGCGCTCCAGCCCGGCGAGCGCCCGCCGTTCGACCCTGACGCGACGTAACCCGTCCGTTCCTCACGGGCTCCTCGCCTCTCCCTCTCGACCCCGGCGCGCCCCGCACGACGACGCCACCGCGCCGCCAGGCCGCACGGCTGAGCGGGGCGGTGGCGTGTGCGCCGCTATTGTGCTGATTGTTCCCGCTGTGCCGTCGGTCACTTCCGGTCGCTTCCGGATCGAAGGCACCCGGCGGAGACGCCGCGGTACGCCACGATGGGAGCGCGCCACGGCAGGCAATCTGCGTTGAGGAGGTCCGGGGATGGACGCGACGAGTCATGCGGTGGGGACGGCGACGGCTGACGGCCCGATGGTCGGCGGACAGGCCGGCCCGGCGGACCCACTGGTTCCCTACCTGTCGGCGGACTTCCCCTGGTACGGGCTGGACGACGGCTGGAGCGGCCGCCGCTACCTGATGCAGGCCGGCGCCGGCGGCCCGCGCGGCGGGGCGGTCGGCAGCGTCGACTACGGCACCCTCGGCCACGGTGAGGAGCCGGCCCGGCAGTACGAGCCCCGCGACATGCGCAAGTTCGCGGTCGTCGTCACGGTGGCCCGCCGGGCCAGCCGCCGCAGCGCCGACAACACCGGCACGCTGGAGGCGACCTCGGCCTCCTCCGCCGCCTGGCTGGCCGGCTCCGGCCTGCTCGCGTCCACCTGGCCGGGCCAGTTGGACCGTGCGCTGCGCCAGGACTGGCTGGACCAGCAGAGCACCCTCGCCTGGGACCTCGCCGACGACCTGGCCGGCCCCGGCTGGTCCACCCTCAGCCTCCCGGTGAACGGGCTTCCGCAGCCCTTCCGCTACCGCGAGTCCGAGTACGGCTGGGTGCTCGCGGGCGAGGCCCCCGGCGTCCTCCTCGGCGCCTACGGCCGCGGCGTCAGCGCCTACGGCACCGGCTTCTCCACCGTCCCCGACCTGACGGCCTACACCCGCCCGTAGGCCCGGCCCGACCGGGGCAGCACGAAGGGCCGGGCAGCCGCCCGGCCCTTCGCGGCGATCAGAACTTGTTCTTCGGGGTGAGTCCGAGAGAGAGGCCGGAGAGGCCACGCTGGCGGCCGCCGAGCTTGCCCGCGACGGCGCGCAGGGCGGCGCCGGCGGGGGAGTCGGGGGCGGCGAGCACGACCGGGCGGCCGTCGTCGCCGCCCTCGCGCAGCCGGACGTCGATCGGGATCGAGCCGAGCACCGGCACGTTGGCGCCGACGGTCCGGGTGAGCGCGTCCGCGACGATCTGGCCGCCGCCGGTGCCGAACACGTCGATCATCTCGTCGCAGTGCGGGCAGGGCATGCCGGACATGTTCTCGATCACGCCGACGATCTTCTGGTGCGTCTGCACCGCGATGGTGCCGGCCCGCTCGGCCACCTCGGCGGCGGCCATCTGCGGGGTGGTGACGATCAGGATCTCCGCGTTCGGGACCAGCTGCGCGACCGAGATCGCGATGTCGCCGGTGCCGGGCGGCAGGTCCAGCAGCAGGACGTCGAGGTCGCCCCAGTACACGTCGGCCAGGAACTGCTGGAGGGCGCGGTGCAGCATCGGGCCGCGCCAGACCACCGGGGCGTTGCCGGGGGTGAACATGCCGATCGAGATGACCTTCACGCCGTTCGCCTGCGGCGGCATGATCATGTCCTGGACCTGGGTGGGCCGGCCCTCGACGCCCAGCATGCGCGGCACGCTGTGGCCGTAGATGTCGGCGTCCACCACGGCGACCTTCAGGCCGTCCGCGGCCATCGCGGCCGCCAGGTTCACCGTCACGGAGGACTTGCCGACGCCGCCCTTGCCGGAGGCGACCGCGTAGACGCGGGTCAGCGTGCCGGGCTTGGCGAACGGGATCTCCCGCTCCGGGGCGCCGCCGCGCAGCAGCTGGGAGAGCTCCTTGCGCTGCTCGTCGCTCATCACGTCGAGCTCGACCTCGACACCGGTCACGCCGAGGACCTTGCCGACGGCGTCGCGGACCCGGGTGACGATGGTGTCGCGCATCGGGCAGCCGGAGACGGTGAGGTAGACCGCGACGCGGACCTCGCCGCCCTCGGCGATCTCGACCGATTTCACCATGCCGATCTCGGTGATCGGGCGGTTGATCTCCGGGTCGTTCACGGTCGACAGCGCCTGGCGTACGGACTCCTCCGTGACGCCGGCCGCGACCTCTGTCTCGTTGGCCATGCCTTGATGGTACGGCGCCGCGCGTACCGCTTAACCCGTCGGTAGCGTGCTGCCGGTCACAGCATCTCGGAGCCCTGCCGGCGCTCGTCGATCTCCTTGAGCAGGGACTGCAGGTCGGAGCGGACGGTGCCCAGCTCCGAGGCGATGAAGGCCCTGGTGGCGACCTCCCCGAGGCCCTGGCGCAGCGCCGCGACCTCCCGGGTCAGGTACTCGGTGTCGGCGATGTTCCGGTCGCTGCGGGCGCGGTCCTGCTCCATGTTGACGCGGTCCCGGTCGTCCTGGCGGTTCTGGGCCAGCAGGATCAGCGGCGCCGCGTACGAGGCCTGCAGCGAGAGCATCAGGGTGAGGAAGATGAACGGGTAGTCGTCGAAGTGGACGTCGTCCGGCAGCAGGGTGTTCCAGCCCACCCAGACGACCACCACGACCGTCATCCAGACGATGAACCGCCCGGTGCCGAGGAAGCGCGCGATCCGCTCGGAGAGCTTGCCGAAGGCCTCCGGGTCGTACGTCGGCAGGGTGATCAGGCCGGGGCGGGTGGTCCGCGGCTGGTCGAGCCGGGAGCGGGCGGGGCCGCCGGTCGAGGGCTCGCTGCGCCGGTCGCGGGCGCCCTCGCGGGCCCGCAGTTCGCGCAGCTGGCGCAGTTGGCGCAGTTCGCCCTGCAGGCGCTGGCGGGGGCTGTCGTCCCGTCGGCCCTTGCGGTCAGCGTCCACCGGTCACCTCTCGCTCGTCGTCCAGTCCGTGCAGTGCCGCCTCGCGCCAGTCCTCCGGCAGCAGGTGGTCGAGCACGTCGTCGACGGTGACCGCGCCGACCAGGTGGTCGGCCTCGTCGACCACGGGCGCGGCGACCATGTTGTACGTCGCCAGGTAGCTGGTGATCAGGGGCAGCGGGGTGTCCGGCGGCAGCGGGTCGAGGTCGTCGTCGACCAGCGAGCCGACCAGGGTGTACGGGGGTTCGCGCAGCAGCCGCTGGAAGTGCACGGTGCCCAGGTACTTGCCGGTCGGCGTCTCGTTCGGCGGGCGGCAGACGAAGACCTGGGCGGCCAGGGCCGGCTTGTTGTCGGAGACCCGGACGCGGGCCAGCGCCTCGGCCACCGTGGCGTCCGGCTCCAGCACGATCGGCTCGGTGGTCATCAGACCGCCGGCGGTGTTCTCCTCGTACGTCAGCAGGCGGCGGACCGGTTCGGCCTCGTCCGGCTCCATCAGCTGGAGCAGCCGCTCGGCCTCCTCGCCGGGCAGTTCGGAGAGCAGGTCGGCGGCGTCGTCCGGGTCCATCGCCTCCAGGACGTCGGCGGCGCGCTCGTCCTTCAGCTTGCCGATGATCTCGACCTGGTCGTCCTCGGGCAGCTCCTCCAGGACGTCGGCGAGCCGTTCGTCGTCGAGTGCGGCGGCCACCTCGGCGCGGCGCTTGGCGGAGAGGTGGTGCATGACGTTGGCGAGGTCGGCGGGGCGAAGCTGGTCGAAGGTGGCGAGCAGGTTGGCGGCGCCCTGGCCCTCCTCGGGGAGGGTGAAGCCGGTGACGTCCTTCCAGTTCAGGGTGAGCGACTCGCCCTTGGCCTTGCGCAGCCGGCCGACCCGGCCGACTTGGACGAAGACCTTGCTGATCTCCCACTCGCGCAGCCGGGTCTGCACCATCGCGACGTCCAGGACGGTGACGTCCTGACCGGTCTTGGTCCAGGTGACGGTGCGGTCGAGGAGTTCGCCGAGGACGAGGGTCTCGGCCGGGCGCTGCTCGAAGCGGCGCATGTTGATCACGCCGGTGGTGAGCACCTGGCCGGACTCCAGGCTGGTCACCCTGGTCATCGGCAGGAAGATCCGGCGGCGGCCGATCACCTCGACCACCAGCCCGAGCACCCGGGGCGGCCGGCCGCCGAGGCGGAGCGTGACCACCACGTCGCGGACCCGGCCGGTCTGGTCGCCGTTCGGGTCGAAGACGGCGACGCCGGAGAGGTGCGAGATGAAGACCCGGCTGCCTGGCCCTGCCATGGACTCCCTCGCCTCGCTCGACGCCCGGAGGGGCGCGCGGGCACGCCCCGCGGCCAAGGCTACCCGCGCCCCCCGCACCCGGCCCGACGAGCCACGACGACGCTTCCGCGCCCTGGCGCGGACCGGCGCGGGCCGGGCGCGGACCGGCCGGGCACCCGGGCGGCGCGGGGCGGGCTCAGCCCTTGCGGCGCTTGAACAGCAGCTTCGGGAGGCCGGCCGGAATCGGCTTGCGGGTGGTGGCGGAGGTGGGCATCGGGGCGGTGGCGTGGGAGTCCTCGGGCATGGCACCCGGGTGCTCGTCGAGCAGGCCCGGACCCGTGCCGGTCGGCTCCAGCCGGAGCACCCGGCACTCGCGGGCCCAGCGGTCGGTGATGGTGTCGGTGTCGGGCGCGTTCAGCCGCTTGCCCTTGAGCTCCTCGACCGCGCCGAGCCAGGCCTCGCTCCGCGGCGCCGGTTCGACGACGCGGGCCGCCCAGCCGGTCAGCCGGCCGCCCTTGTCCTTGCTGCGGACCGTCACCACCGCGCCCGATCCGGCGGTCAGGCCGTGCAGCGGCTGCTCGCCGCCGTCGCCGACCACGACCACCGCGCCGTCGTGCCAGGCGTGCCAGAGCGGGCGGCTGTGCTCCTGGCCGTCCGCGCGCACCCAGAGCAGGCCGGACTTCTTCGCGGCCTCCTCCAGCAGGGCCCGGTCGAGGAAGTCGTCGGCGGTGGCGGCGGGCGTACGGTCCATGGCGGACAGCGTACGGCCTGCGGCGTCCACGGGGAGTCTCACCCGTCGGGCGACAGTTCCGTGGGGGCCGCACGGGCCTTACCTTAGGAGCCGCCCAGTCCCACCCCGAGCCCGAGGAGTGCCGTGCCCGCCCGGCCCGAGACCGCAGCCCCCTCCGTCGTGTCCGATTCCGCCGTGGCGGCGCCGTCCCAGCCGCTCCCCAGGGCCGACCTGCTGTTGCTCGCCGTCTCGATCTCCGGCATCTCGCTCTCCGCGCCGCTGATCAGCGCCACCGCCGCACCCGCCCTGGCGATCGCGTTCTGGCGCAACGTCATGTCGGTCGGCGTGCTGGGTCCGTACGCGCTGCTGCGGCACCGGGCCGAACTGCGCGGGATCGGCCGCCGGGCGCTGCTGCTGGCGGCGGCGGCCGGCGCGCTGCTCGCCGTGCACTTCGCGCTCTGGATGCCGAGCCTGCGGATGACCTCGGTGGCCTCGGCGACCGCGCTGGTGACCACCACCCCGCTCTGGACCATCCTGCTGATGCGGCTGCGGGGGGTGCGGGCGCCCCGCGCGGTCTGGATCGGCATGACGGTGGCCTTCGCCGGCGTGCTGGTGCTCACCGGGGTCGACCTCACGCTCTCGCCGCGTGCCCTGCTGGGCGATGCGCTGGCGCTCGGTGCGGGCCTCGCCGCGGCCGGCTACATGCTGCTGGGGGCCGAGGTCCGCCGGACCGTCAGCACCACCGCCTACACCCTGGTCTGCTACGCCACCACGGCGGTGGTCCTGCTGGTGGTCTGCCTGGCCGCCGGGACGTCGATGGCCGGGTGGCCGGCCGGCGTCTGGTGGCAGATCGTGCTGCTGATGGTCACCGCCCAGTTGCTCGGCCACTCGCTCAGCAACCGCGTGGTGCGGACCCTCGGCCCGTCCCTCACCTCGACCGCGATCCTGCTGGAGACCCCGGGCGCCGCGCTGATCGCGGCGCTCTGGCTCGGCCAGTGGCCGCCGGTGGCCGCCTACCCGGCGGTGGTGCTGATCCTGCTGGGCCTGGTGCTGGTGGCCCGGGGCGGCCGGCGCCGGGGCCCGGCCTAGGCGGCCGGCTACAGCCAGCCGTTGCGGCGGAAGCCGCGGTACATCCCGACGCAGATCAGGACGACGCTGCCGAGCACCATCGGGTAGCCGTACCTGTGGTGCAGCTCCGGCATGTAGTCGAAGTTCATGCCGTAGACGCCGGTGATCATGGTGGGCACGGCGAAGATCGCCGCCCAGGCGGTGATCTTGCGCATGTCCTCGTTCTGCGCGACCGAGACCTGGGCCAGGTTGGCCTGGAGCAGCGAGTTCAGCAGTTCGTCGAAGCCGTGCACCTGCTCGGTGACCCGGGCGAGGTGGTCCGCGACGTCCCGGAAGTACTTCTGGATGTCCGGGTCGACCAGCCGCTGGAGCGGCTCGGAGAGCTGCTGCATGGGCCGCAGCAGCGGCGTCACCGCCCGCTTGAACTCCAGTACCTCGCGCTTGAGTTGGTAGACCCGGCCGACGTCGGTACCCCGGCCGCCCTTGTTGGAGAAGACGTCGAACTCGATCTCGTCGACGTCCGTCTGCAGCCGGTCGGCGACCAGCAGGTAGTTGTCCACCACGTGGTCGGCGATGGCGTGCAGCACCGCGGAGGGGCCCTTGGCCAGCAGCCCGGAGCCGTCCGCGTCCGCCTCCAGCCGGTGCCGCAGCTCCTGCAGCGAACTGTGCCCGCCGTGCCGGACGGTGATGACGAAGTCCCGCCCGGCGAAGACCATCAGCTCGCCGGTCTCGACCACCTCGCTGGTCGGGGTGAGCTGGTCGTGCTCGACGTAGCGGATCGTCTTGAAGACGGCGAACAGCACGTCGTCGTACCGCTCGACCTTGGGCCGCTGGTGCGCGTGGACGGCGTCCTCGACCGCCAGGGGGTGCAGGCCGAAGCGCTGCGCGATGCCCTCGAACTCGGCCTCGGTCGGCTCGTGCAGCCCGATCCAGCTGAACGAGCCCGTGCCGTCCGGCAGTTGCTGCGAGGCCTTCACCCGGCGGGCCGCCTCGCGCGGGCTGCAGCTGTCGCCGTGCCGCTTGCCGGACTGGTAGACCGCGCAGTCCACCACCGCGGAGGCGGACTGGCCCGGGTGGATCGAGTCGAACAGGCCGGCCGCGGAACGGCGGCGGTTGGTGCGGACGGCTGCGCGCAGGCTGTTGATCATCGACATGGCAGGCTCCCTGGGCAGGAACCGCCGCACGGCGGCGCGGTGGCGGGTGGCCGTGGTGCGACGGCATGGAACACCGGTGGAATGACGCCTGCGGTCGGTCCTCGGCCTTGCTGGGGCTCGCGCTGGAACGACCGGACGTCGGTGAGGGTGCTCTCCCGGCCGGGCCGACACCGCCTCGATCGTCTCGGTGGACGCGGCTGCAGTTCCAGCTAGTGGTGCTGCTGTTTCAGCCTGCGAGGCGAGGGGTACGGGGAAGGCGTCCGGGCCGGGTAGAGCTGCCGGTACTGCATGGTCGGCTGGTATCCACCGCAACCACCTCCTTCACGCCGCTGCCCCGGAGAGAGGATCCCCGGTGGCCAGTCGCTCACACTAACATCTGACCGGGCATCGTCGCTGCGACGTTCTCCTGGTGGCCGTGCCGGCTCCGCGGACGCACCGGGTTACGCTCACCGGCATGGCGCACGACTTCCCGCTCTTCGGTGACCCTTCCGGTGGCTCCCACGACCCCGCCGGCCTCTCCCGCGAGGCGGTCCTGGCCGCCGTCGAGGCCCGGCTGCTGACCACCTTCGGCGAGCCGAGCGGCCGCGCCGCGGTCACCTTCCTCGGCGCGGACCGGATCGAGGTGCTGCGCTTCGGGCCGGACCCCGAGGGCCTGGTCCGCTACGCCACGCTCGGGATGGCCGCCGCGCCGATGGCGGACCCGACCGCGCCGGTCGCCGACCAGCTCCGCGGCCCGCGCGCCGAACTGGTGCTGACGGTCCGTGGAGCCCGGGACAGCGTGCTCCGCACCCTGGCCACCTTCGCCGCGACGCCGCAGGTGGAGGGCCTGGTGCTGGCCCCCGGCGGCTCGCTGGACCTCGGCGCCCCGCTCTGGGACGGCGCCCCGTTCACCTCGGTGCTGGCCGCGGAGCCGGGCGGTCTGGTGGCCGATCTGGAGCTGGACGAGCCGGCCGACCCGGTGCGCTTCCTGCCGCTGCTGCCGATGACGCCCAACGAGGCCGGCTGGAAGCGGGTGCACGGCGCGGCCGCGCTGGAGGAGCGCTGGCTGAAGCACGGCACCGATCTGCGCGACGCCGACCGCCGTGGCGTGCCGCTGGACTGACGCCCGGTCACCCGGGGCCGGCGCCCGCCGCCGGCGTCGCGGGGCGCGTGCCGTAGCCGCACCCGGCCGTACGCTCCCGCACGCCCGCGTGCCCGGCTGGGAGGGCTCAGCCCTCGATCGGCTTCGCGCCGCTGGCCTGGGCCAGCAGCGCCTCGTAGACGGCCGGGTCGGTGGTGTGCTCGCCGAGCCGGACGGTCTTGCGGTCGCCGTGGTAGTCGCTGGAGCCGGTGGTGAGCAGACCGAGGTCGGCGGCCAGGGCGCGCAGCCGGGCCCGGGTGGGCTCGTCGTGGTCGGTGTGGTCGACCTCCAGCGCCGCGAGCCCGGCCGCCGCGAGGTCCGCGATCACCTGGTCGGAGACGGTCCGCCCGCGCTTGACCGCGCCCGGGTGGGCGAAGACCGGCACTCCGCCCGCCGCCCGGACCAGTCGGACGGCCTCGGCCGGGTCGGTCTCGTGCTTGCGGACGTCCGCCCGCCCGCCGTTGGCCAGCCAGTCCGGGGTGAAGGCGTCGGAGACGGTGGCCACCACCCCCGCCTCGACCAGGGCGCTCGCGATGTGCGGCCGGCCGACCGAGCCGGTTCCCGCGATCCGCTGGACCTGCTCCCAGCTGATGTCGGCGCCCAGCGCGCGGCAGCGCTCGACGACCGCCCGCCCGCGCCGGAACCGGTCGGTGCGCACCAGCTCGCGCTCGCGCGCGAAGGCCGGCTCGGCGGGGTCGAAGAGGTAGGCCAGCAGGTGCAGGCTGACGCCGTCCACCGTGCAGGACAGCTCGGCGCCCGGGACGAGGGTCAGCCGGGTGCCGGCCGGCAGCGCGCGCACCGCCTCGGCGGCCTCGGCGTGGCCGGCCACCGTGTCGTGGTCGGTGAGCGCCACCACGTCCAGGCCCGCGGCGGCCGCCGCCGCGACCAGCTCGGCCGGGCTGTCGGTGCCGTCGGAGGCGTTGCTGTGGGCGTGCAGGTCGATGCGCACGGAGTCGGCTCCTGGGCTGGGCGGCGGGTGTCGCCCAGGATAGTGCGGGCGCCCGCGGGGCCGTCAGCCGAGCAGCTGGGGGGAGAGCGCACCGCAGGGCAGCAGGTCCAACTCGGCGCCGGCCTCGCGCAGGTCGGTGAGGACCAGCTCGTCGTACATCACCAGGGCCGACTGCTCCGGCCAGGCCACCGCCCAGAGCCAGAGGCCGCGGGCCTCGCCGACGAACACCGCGCGGTCGGCCGGCGCGTCCGGCACGTGGAACATCGGGGTGGGCCGCCCGGCCGCCATCAGCTTGGCGTCGGCGGGCTTGTAGAGGGAGACCGACTCGCCCGGGTCCGGGCCGGACAGGCCCGCGTACCGGGCGCCGAGCCCGACCCCGAGCTCCTCCGCGATCAGTACCAGCTCGCCGAAGCCGCCCAGTGGCGCCGGTCCGGAGCAGGCGACGGCGGTGGCCCGGGCGCCCGAGACGTCGTCGCCGACGTGCGCGATGCCGGTGTAGAGCCACCCGACCGGAAGCGGCCAGGGCAGCCAGACCGGGACCTGGGAACGGGCGACGGCGACGCCGAGCGCCTCCACGCTCGGGGGCAGTACGGGCTGCATCGGGTGCACCGCGCCGTGCCGGTCGCACTGCCAGGTGTCTGAGAACAGACCGGGGGCGCGGACCCGACCGGCGCACCTCGGGCAGCTTGGCTCGCCCCTCATAGCCGACAACGCTCCTCCCTCCGGACCGCCGCGTCAAGGACGGTCACCCGTACGGAGGGCGCGGCGGCACCTGTCGGTGGCGGACGCCCGTCCGGCGCCGGGTGGGCGCGCTGCGGGCGGTTCCCGCTAGGGGATGTCCAGCGGAGGGCGGCGGCAAACGTCGGTGCCGCCGTGCGGGGAACGGCCCCGGACGCACTGACGCCCCGTCATCGGCGATCGCGGTGACGGGGCGTCAGTGCGGTATCGGAACATCCGGATCGGACGATCCCGGCTCTTCGGCGGCGGGTGAGGGCTCCCGGTCGGAGGCGCCGCGCTGGGTCAGACGGTCGGGCACGGACGGATGAGCAGGCGCTCGCCGGTGCGGGCGGCGGCCTGGACGAGTTCGCGGACGGTTTCGGCGTCGGCGATCACGCGGTCGGTGGCGGTGCCGTGGGCGTCGTCCAGTCGGAGGATCTCGAAGCGCATGGGCCTCTCCTTTTCTTGCCCCGTCGGGCGGGGCGGTCGTGGCTGAGTGGGTATCAGCCCTTTCGCGGTCTGCCGGTTCGAACGGTCGACGATCTGCTCAGGCAAAGGGGTCCCCCCTGCTTGCCAAGTGCGTCTGGTACCTCGTGAACCACTGTGTCGTGGTGCTGCTTCCGGGTCGTTGCCCGTCCGTAAAGTCCAGGTTTCGGCGGATTGTCGCCAGCGTCGGCAGTGACGATGATTCCCGGACAGAATCAAATATTACCGCAACTAACGACTTCTGTCCTGTGTGATCCGCCACGCGGGGCATGGTCGCGCGGCCGCGGTGCGGTCTCAGAGGGCGTACGGGGGGCGTACGGGGCGGGACAGGGATGGGGCGGGGCGGCCGCGCGGGGCGGGCCGGGCTCAGCCCCAGAAGTCCGCCAGGGCCTCGGCGGTGGCGGCCGGCCGCTCGGCGTTGGGGGAGTGGCCGGCGTCCTCGATCACCACGCGGCGGGCGCCGAGGCGCTCGGCCATCCGGGTCTGCTCCGGCACCGGCCACGCGTAGTCCCGGACCCCGGAGAGCACCAGCGCGGGCAGCGCGGACGCGGTCGCGGCCAGCTCGTCCACCCGGTCGGGAGCGGCGATCAGATGGGCGCCGGTGGTGGCGAGCGCCTGCGGCACGTTGGCCAGCCAGCGGCGGTGCAGGAACTCCGAGACCTCGGGGGACGGGCGGCGCGCCTCGTCGCCGCCCTGATCCCGCGCCTGCTGGTCCATCTGCTGGAGCACCTGCCAGATCTCCTCCAGGCTCATCGACGGCAGCACGTCGATCAGCAGCTTGGTCCGCTCCGCCTCGCCGGGTTGGATCGAGGCGGGGCCGGTGGACATCAGGGTCAGCGAGCTCCACGGCAGCGGGCCGTCGGCGGTGGCCGCGAGGACGGCCTCCCGGGCCACCTGGCCGCCGAAGGAGTGGCCGAGCAGGTGCAGCGGTGCGGCGCCCTCGGCGAGCACCTCGGTCAGCGCCCGGACGTCCGCGCCCAGGGCGTCGACGGCGTAGGCGGCCGGATCGTCGGGGCCGCCGCTCTCGTGCTGGCCGCGCTGGTCGATCGCGGTCACCCGGTAGCCGGCCGCGGCCAGCGGCTCCAGCAGCGCGATGAAGTCCTCCTTGCTGCCGGTGAACCCGGGGACCAGCAGGGCCGCCCCGCGGACCGCACCCGACGGTTCGGCCCGCAGTGCGGCGAACTCCCCGCGCGCCGTCGCCACCCGCAGGGCGCGCGCGCAGCGGGGGAGAGTGAGGAACGGCGGCGTGCTCATGGGCGATCTCCTGCGGTGCGGCGGGGCGACTGGCCGGTAACCCCGAGCGTAGCCGGGCGGACACGCCGGAGGGGGCAGCCCCGTCCGTGGTGGACGGGGCCGCCCCCTCCGCGTGGTGCGGTGCCGGGATCAGTTCTCCGGCGTCGCCTCGGGGGCCTCGGCGGCCGGGCGGCGGGTGCGGGCCCGACGGCGCGGGGCCGGGGCCTCGGCCGGAGCGTCCGCGCCGGCCTCGGGCGCCGTGGCGGCCTCGGCGGCGGGCTCGGCCTTCGCCTTGGCCCGCGAGCGGGTCCGCTTGGCGGCCGGCTTCTCCTCGGACGCCTCCGAGGACTTCTCCGAGGACTTCTCCGTGATCTTCTCGGCGGCGGCAGCCGGAGCAGCGGCCTCGGCCACCGCGGCGGGCGCCTCGGCCACCGCGGCGACGGCGGTCTCACCGGCGGCGCCGCGCGGGCGGCGGCGACGACGGCGCGGAGCCGCGCCCTCGCCCTCGGCGCCCTCGACGGCGGGAGCCGACGGGGCGTCGACCGCGGCGACGGCCCCGGCGGGCGCGTCGAGCACGGCGTCGGCCTCGACCGTGGAACCACCGCGGGTGCGGCGGCGCTCGCGGGTGCGGCGGGCCGGCTTCTCCTCGACCGCCTCGGCGGCGGGCGCGGCGGCGCGGCCGGCGCCGGTCCGTCCGCCCCGGGGGGCGCGACCGGGGGCGGAGCGCGCACCGCGGCCGCCGGTCTCGCCGAGGTCCTCGACCTCCTCCGCGCCGAGCCCGGCCCGGGTCCGCTCCGAACGCGGCAGGACGCCGGTGGTGCCCTTGGCGATCTTCAGCAGCTCGTACAGGTGCGGCGAGGTGGAGTAGGTCTCCTCCGGCTCGTTGAACTTGAGGTCCAGCGCCTTGTTGATCAGCTGCCAGCGCGGGATGTCGTCCCAGTCGACCAAAGTGACGGCGGTGCCGGAGGCGCCGGCGCGGCCGGTGCGGCCGATCCGGTGGAGGTAGGTCTTCTCGTCCTCCGGGCACTGGTAGTTGATGACGTGGGTGACGCCCTCGACGTCGATGCCGCGGGCCGCGACGTCGGTGCAGACCAGCACGTCGACCTTGCCGCCGCGGAAGGCCCGCAGCGCCTGCTCGCGGGCGCCCTGGCCGAGGTCGCCGTGCACCGCGCCGGCCGCGAAGCCGCGCTGGGTGAGCTGGTCGGAGACGTCGGCGGCGGTGCGCTTGGTCCGGCAGAAGATCATCGCCAGGCCGCGGCCGTCGGCCTGCAGGATGCGCGAGACCATCTCCACCTTGTCGAGCGAGTGCGCCCGGAAGATGTGCTGGGTGGTGTTGGCCACGGTGTGACCGGTGTCGTCCGGCGCGGCGGCGCGGATGTGGGTCGGCTGGCTCATGTACCGGCGGGCGAGGCTGATGACCTGGCCCGGCATGGTCGCCGAGAACAGCAGGGTCTGCCGCTTGGCGGGCAGCATGGTGATGATCTTCTCGACGTCGGGCAGGAAGCCCAGGTCGAGCATCTCGTCGGCCTCGTCGAGGACCAGCGCGCGGACCTTCGACAGGTCCAGCTTGCGCTGCCCCGCGAGGTCGAGCAGGCGGCCCGGGGTGCCGACGATGATGTCGACTCCCTTCTTGAGCGCCTCGACCTGCGGCTCGTAGGCACGGCCGCCGTAGATCGCGAGCACGCGGACGTCGCGGACCTTGCCGGCCGTCTGCAGGTCGTTGGTGACCTGGGTGCACAGCTCGCGGGTCGGGACGACGATCAGCGCCTGCGGGCCGTCGGAGAGCTGGTCCTCGGTGGCCCGGCCGGCGTCGATGTCGGCCCGGACGACGACGCGCTCGATCAGCGGGAGGCCGAAACCGAGGGTCTTGCCGGTGCCGGTCTTGGCCTGGCCGATGACGTCGTGGCCGGTCAGCGCGACCGGGAGGGTCATCTCCTGAATGGGGAAGGGGTGGATGATGCCGACGGCCTCCAGGGCCTCGGCGGTCTCCGGGAGGATCCCCAGGTCCCGGAAAGTGGTCTTGATGGGTTCAGCGGTGGTGGACAGGGTGCTGCCTCTTCCGTGTGGAGGGGCCGAGAGCGAGAGAGCGGCGGGCAGCCGCGCGGCTGCGTTACGGGCCGGGGGCCCTGAATACAGCTGCGCGGACGCACAACCGCGCCGGTCCCTGCGGCCGGCCGGTGCGCGCGGCCCGGTCAAGGGGCGCGTCTCCGGCGGCGTCGGGGATGATTCCCGTGAGGGACCTGCGCGGGACCTTGCGCCGGGCGGCGCGGTCCGCGGCGGCCCTCGCTCGGCCACTGATGCGGTGCCAAGGCTTGAAGTCCAAGCCATGGTCGGAGCCGATCGGCTCTCCGACCGGGCATCCGCGTACGTGAGTACCCGGCTCCCGGTGCGGACACGTCCTGCTGGACGGTGCCACTACGGAGCGGGCTTGCCCGGCGCACCGAGACGGCGGTGACACCGTGCGAGCACTACGGACCTCACTACCACCATACAGTCACGCGACGACTCGAACACGTGACGCGTCTGACATCGCTCGCGCGGGCCCGGTTCGGGGGCTCCCGAGCGGCCCCGCCCGCACCCTGCCGGGGGAGCGGCGGCCGACCGGCGCCCTGCGTGTGCGGGAGGCCGCACCGGACTAAGGTGGCAGGTCATGGAGACCCATGGTGAGACGCAGCAGGACCCGGCCGGCTCGATCGGCGACTGGGCGAGCCGCTCGGCCGATCCGGGCTACCGGGCGGCTGTGCTGGACCTGCTCGGCGCCCTCGCGTACGGCGAACTGAGCGCCTTCGAGCGGCTCGCCGAGGACGCCAAGCTCGCGCCGGGCCTCGCCGACAAGGCCGCGCTGGCCCGGATGGCCTCCGCGGAGTTCCAGCACTACCAGCGGCTGCACGACCGGCTCGCCGAGGTGGGCGCGGACCCGCAGGAGGCGATGCAGCCCTTCGTCGAGCCGCTGGAGCTGTTCCACCGGATGACCGCGCCCTCCGACTGGCTGGAGGGCCTGGTCAAGGCCTATGTCGGCGACGCGATCGCGACCGACTTCTACCGCGAGGTGGCCGTCCGGCTGGACGACGACACCCGCGACCTGGTCCTCGGCGTGATGTCGGACACCGGGCACGCGCAGTTCGCCGTCGACAAGGTGCGGCAGGCCATCGAGGCCGACCCGCGCTCGGGCGGCCGGCTGGCGCTCTGGGGCCGGCGGCTGATGGGCGAGGCGCTGAGCCAGGCCCAGCGGGTCGTCGCCGAGCGGGACGCGCTCTCCAACCTGCTGGTCGGCGGCGTGCAGGTGCAGGGCTTCGACCTGGTCGAGGTCGGCAAGATGTTCAACCGGATCACCGAGGCGCACACCAAGCGGATGGCCGCGCTGGGGCTCGCCTCCTGACGGGTGCCGGCCGGCCGGCGCGGCTCAGGCGTGCCGCTGCCGGCGGTGCGCGCCCGCGCGGTGCGGCCGGTGCCGGTGGGCGGGCTGGCGCCCGGCCGCCAAGTCCGGCCGGGCCAGTACCGAGGTGAGCAGCGCCGAGGCGACCGCCGCGAGCCCGATGCTGGCCGCCGGGAACCGGCCGTCCAGCGTGAAGTGCGTGATCACCCCGCTGAGCAGGGCCGACACCAGGGCCGTTCCGAGCGTCAGCGCCCGGCCGGCCGGGAAGTACGCCGGCAGGGCCAGCAGCGCGGCTGCCCCGACGATCAGGCCGACGAGGGCGAAGGCGATCGACTCGACCAGCAAGGGTGCCTCCCCGGTACGCGGGCGGCGGCCTTCGGACGGCCGCACACCTGTCGCCGTACCCCGGTCCACCCGGCCGTACACGCAGCGGTGCCCCGTTCCCCCGGAGAGGGAACGGGGCACCGCGAAGCAGCTCAGAGCGTGCCGAACCCGACCTTGCGGGCGGCCTGCTCGCCGATCTCCACGTACGCCAGGCGCTCGGCCGGGACGATGACGCGGCGGCCGTGCTCGTCGGTCAGCGAGAAGAGCTTCGTGGTGCCCTCCAGCGCCTTGGCGATCGCGCTCTCGACCTCATCGGCGGTCTGCGAGCTCTCGATCACGATCTCGCGCGGCGCGTTCTGCACGCCGATCTTGACCTCCACGACTTCCGTCCCTCCGGGGTTGCAGCCAGCCACGCGCGGGCACCGGACCGCCTGGGACAAGCGTTCGCGGTGATCGCGCCGTACGGCTTCACCATAGAGCACCGGATCAGTGCCGAGGCGAAGGTCGGCGGATCACTGGTCGGCGGCCTGCGCCTCGCCGGACTCGGCGACGGGGTGCATCGGGAAGCCCTTCAGACCGCGCCAGGCCAGGCTGGCGACCAGCCGGACGGCTTCGTCGCGGGGGATCTCCAGGCCCTGGGACAGCCAGTAGCGGGCGGTGATCTGGGCCAGGCCGCAGACGCCGGCGGCGAGCAGCTTGGACTCCGCCTCGGGGAGGTCGGTGTCCTCCTGGATGACCTTGCTGACCAGGGTCGCGCTGGCGTCCGAGGCCCGCTCCACGCGCTCGCGCACGGCCGGCTCGTTGGTCAGGTCCGACTCGAAGACCAGCCGGAAGGCGCCGGACTCGCTGGAGACGTAGTTGAAGTACGCCTCCATCGTCGCGGCCACCCGCTGCTTGTTGTCGGTGGTCGCGGCGAGCGCCTCGCGGGTCGACTCGACCAGGGCGTCGCAGTGCTTGTCCAGCAGCGCCAGGTAGAGCTCCAGCTTCCCGGGGAAGTGCTGGTACAGCACCGGCTTGCTGACCCCGGCGCGGTCCGCGATGTCGTCCATGGCGGCCGCGTGGTAGCCCTGCGCGACAAACACCTCCTGGGCGGCACCGAGCAGTTGTTCACGGCGGGCGCTTCGCGGCAGGCGGGCACCGCGCGGGCGCTCCTGCGCCTCCTGGATGGCCGTCACGGCGCTCCTCACTTCACGGGTTGTTCGGGGCTGGCAAGATGACCGATTCTACTTTTCGGTAACCGCGTTCGCGCCTGGCGAGCGTGATAAAAGCACCGAGCCCCCTTGTCAGGAGCCCACAATACGGCGCTGACCACCGGCGACGGCAGGGGTGCGACAGGAGCCGGGACAGCCCCGGGGCACCGGCCGCTCACTACCATCGTCCACCATGAGCAGCGCTGAGCAGCAGATACGTCCGGCGACCGGGGAACCCGCAGCGTTCCGTACGGTCGAGGTCCCCGGTGCCGCACTGGCGGTGCACCGGCCCGACGGCGGGGCGGCCGGTGGCCGCGAGCCGGGGCTGTTCGTGCACGGGCTCGGCGGCTCGGCGGCCAACTGGACGGCGCTGATGGACCGGCTGGCCGGCCTGGTCGACGGCGAGGCCGTGGACCTGCCCGGCTTCGGGTACTCGGCCCCGCCCGCCGACGGCGACCTCTCCCTCTCCGGGCACGTGCGCGCGGTGATCGGCTACCTGGAGGCGACCGGCCGCGGCCCGGTGCACCTGTTCGGCAACTCGCTCGGCGGCGCCGTCTCCGTCCGGCTCGCCGCGCTCCGCCCCGATCTGGTGCGCAGCCTCACGCTGATCTCGCCGGCGCTGCCGGAGCTGCCGCCGCAGCGCACCGCCTGGTCGACCGGGCTGCTCGCGGTGCCGGGCCTGCCCGGCCTGCTGCGCCGGCTGCCGTCGAACGGCCGCAGCCCGGAGGAGGCCACCGAGGGGCTGTTGCGGCTGGTCTACGGCGACCCGCAGAGCCTGTCGCCGGAGGCCCGGGCGGAGGCGGTGGCCGAGTACCGGCGGCGGATCGGGGTGCCGCACGCGCTGGACGCGCTGGCCGGCTCGGCGCGCGGGATCGTCTCGGCGTACACCGAGCGGGGCGACCAGGCGCTCTGGCGGCAGGCGGAGCAGGTGAAGGCGCCCACGCTGCTGGTGTACGGGCTGCGCGACAAGCTGGTCTCGTACCGCTCGGCGCGGCGGGCCTGCACGGCGTTCGGGGACGCCCGGCTGCTGGTGCTGCCGGACTCCGGGCACGTGGCGATGATGGAGCACCCGGAGCAGGTGGCCCGGGCGGTGCGGGAGCTGCTGGCGCGGGGCTGAGCGGGGCACGGGCGGGCTCCGGGCGGGGGCCGAGCGGGGCGCGGGCGCGAGGGGCGGTAACGCCCCGCTCCGGGGCGAGGTCACGCCGGTTCACTCGTTCAGGTGGCAACCAGGCAAGTGACCGATGGATTGCCGGAGCCCGGTCCTACCTTTCTGCTGTCGGACCGAACAGGTGTGGGGGAGTGGCGGCCGCCGGAGAACCGGAGCAGCCGGAGGGCAGCCGCGAGCAGGGGGCCGGCGGTCGGTGCGACCGCCGGTCCGGGCCGCGGTGCTGCTGGCCGACCGGACTCCTCCGCCCCGGTCCCGTTCCCGCACCTGCGGGGGCACCCGGGTGCCGATCAAGCCGCTCCAGCCATCCGTCGATCCGCTCTGCTCTGGAGGTCTCCCGTGCGCGTTGCACTGATCACCGAGGGTGCCCGTCCGCACCCGCGGCGTGGCGCCGGCGGCTGGTGCGCCAGGCTCGTGGACGGCTTGGTCGAGCACGACTTCGAGCTGTACGTACTGGCCGGCTCGGCCGGTTCGGGCGTCGCCGAGAGCCCGCGGGGCCGCTGGCTCGGGGTGCACGAGCTGGCACTGTGGGGGCGCCGGGCGGCCGGCCGGCCGCCCGGCGCGCTGCGCGGACGGCAGTACGTCCGGGCGTACGAGGGGCTGGTCCGGGCGCTGGTGATGCCGGGCGAGCGGGCCTCGTTCGGGGCCGGGCTGTACCGGCTGGCGGCGCTCGCCCGCGAGGACGGTGCGCTGCCCGCGTTCCTGGCCTCCGCAGCCGCCCGGCGGACACTGGAGCGCGTCTGGCGCTCGCCCGGGGCGGACACCTCGGCCGGGCAGCCGCTGGTCCGCGACGTACTGGTCGCGGCGGACCTGCTGGAGCAGTGCCTGCGCCCGCTCTCCGCGCCCTGGTACGGCACCGGGCCGGGCGGCCTCGGCTCGGCGGACCTGTGTCACGTGGTGGGCGGCGGCCCGGCGGCGCTGCCGGCGCTCGCGGCCAAGCAGCTGCACGGCGTGCCGTTCGTGGTCACCGAGCACGGCCTGCACCTGCGCGAGCAGTACCTCGGCTACCGCGAGGCACCGTACCGGTGGCCGGTCCGCGCGCTGTTGCTCTCCTTCTTCCGGGCGCTCACCGAGGAGACGTACCGGCAGGCCGCGATACTGACCCCCGGCAGCGCCCACGACCAGCAGTGGCAGCGCCGGTGCGGCGCCGATCCGGCGCGTACCAGGGTGGTCCACGAGGGCACCCCGGCGGTGGCCCGGGCGGCGGCCGGGCCGGAGCCGGCCGCGCCGACCCTGGTCTGGGCGGGCGCGCTGGAGCCGGGCCGGGACACCGAGCTGATGCTGCACGCCTTCGCCCGGGTCCGGTCCGGGCTGCCGGCGGCCCGGCTGGTGATCCACGGTGAGGAGGCCGTCCCGGGCTACCGGGCGCACTGCGAGGCGGTGGCCGACCGGTTGGGGGTGGCCGGGGCGGTGGAGTTCGCCGGCCGGCCGGGCTCGGTGGCGGCGGTCTGGGAGAGCGGCACGGTGGTCGTCTTCTCGGCGCTCTCGCAGCGCGGGCCCCGGCTGCTGGCCGACGCGATGCTGAGCGGCCGGGCGGTGGTCTCGACGGACGTCGGGGTGGCCCGGGAGGTGGTGGGGCCGACCGGGCTGCTCGTCCCGCCGCGCGATCCGCAGGCGCTGGCGGGCGCCTGTCTGGCGCTGCTGCGCGACGCGGAGCGGCGGGCCCGGCTCGGGCTGGCCGGCCGGCTACGGGCGCAGGAACGCTTCGCCGTGGAACCGGTGACCAGTGCGTTCCGGGAGATCTACCTGGAGCTGGTCTCCCAGTGGCCGGCCTTCCCGGCCGCCGGGGCCGGCGGCGCGGCCGGTGAGCAGCCGCGCCCGTTCGCCCGGCCCGCCGAGTACTGGCTGGCCGACCGCCGCGGCGGCGGGAGCGCCGAGCGGCCGGCCGGTGGGGACGAGGGCGAGGACGAGGCGTCCGACGAGCGGTCCGGCGCCCTCGCGGAGGCGGTCTGATGGCCGGCGGCGGGCCGGTCACCGGGGGCGCACGGGCCGCCGGGAGCACACCGGCCACCGGTGGCGGGCCGGTCGCCGGCCCGGCCGGGGTCTGCGGCGACCCGGTCCGGGAGGTGATGGCGGAGCACCGGGAGCTCTGCGAGCGGGCCGTCGATCCACTGGAGATCGCCGTCGGGCTGGAGGAGGCCGGGTGCGGGCAGGAGACGGCCGCGCGCTGCCGGCACGCCGATCTGTTCTCGCTCGCCGAAGAGCTGTACGCCCGGGTGCCGCGCCGTCCGCCCCCGGCGTCGGCGGACGGGTCGGGCGGGCACCGGTCGGGGTGGTGCGGCGGGGCGCTCCGGGCGGCGGCACTGGCGGTGCTGCCGGTCGCGGTGGCCGTCGGGTCGGCCGGCCGGTGGCCGGTGCTGCTGGCGGCCGCCGTCCCGCTCGTGCTGCTGCCGGCGCTGTCCGCCCCCGAGCGGACCGCCGCGGCCGGGCCGTCGCTCCGGGCGCCCGGGGACCGGGCCGGGTTCGGGACCGGGCCGGAGCCGGAGTCGGAGTTCGGGCCGTCCACCGGGGACCGGCCGCTCCCCGCTCCCCGCGCCCGGTGGCGTCGACCGGCCGTGCTCGGCCACGGGTGCGGGGTGGCCGCCCTGCTGCTGCTCCCGCTGGCCGGAGCCGGGGCCGGATCGGGGGCCTCCGGCGGCGCCGGTGACGGCCGGGTGACGGCCGCGCTGGTGCTGGCCGCGGCACTGTCCGCCGGGTCGGCCGAGGGGGCGGCGCGCTGGTTCCGGCACATCGCCCGCGGCCATCTGCGGGGGGCGGGTACCCTCGCCGAGTTCCGGGCCCGGATGCGGCCGGTCCTGCCGGTGGCCGTCGCCCTGCACCTGGCCGTCCTGGCGGTCCTGACCTTCGCCGCCCTCGCGGTGCTGACCGCCGTGGCGCCCCGCCCCGGGCCGGACCGAGGCGGCGGCCTGCTGCACCTGGTGGCCGAGCGGGCCGGGCCCGCCCAGTGGGCGGCGCAGGGCGTGCTGGGGCTGCTGCTGGTGCTGCCCGCGCTGCTGGCCCGGTCCGGTCGGACCGCCGCCGCCGCGCTGGGCGCGCTCGCCGGGCCGGCCGCCGTCGCGGCGCTCCTCGTGCTCGGCCGGTCCGCGCCGACGGCCTGGCTGCTCGGCGGCGGCGCGGTCGCGCTCGCCCTGCCGGCGTACGCCTGGCCGGTGCTCGGCCGGGCCGGCGCGCACCGCTGACCCCCCGATCGCTCGATCTTCCCGTCGTTTCGACCGGGCTGGTTTCAACCCGGCCGGCGCTGATCGCGTAGGACCCGGCCGCTCGCCGAGCGACCGGGCGGCGTGAGCCAGGAATCCCTCCGTTTCGGCGGAGGGAGGATTCAATCTGTCCGCCAGGTCGTACTCCCGACCTCGCTTCGTGGAAGGACACCCCCGATGAGGGTGCTGCTGCTGGGCGCCGACGGCTTTATCGGTCGTCGGGTCACCGATCGTCTGCTCGTGGACCAGGAGTTGCAGGTGACGGTGCTCGGCCGGCGTGACTCGGCCGACATCCGCTTCGACCTGACCACCGGGAGTCCGGGCGCACTCGCCCGGTTCCTGGACGCGGTCGCGCCCCAGGTGGTGATCAACTGCGCGGGCGCCACCTACGGCAGCTCACGGACGCTGATCCGGGCGAACACGCTGGCCGTCGCCACGGTCTGCGAGGCGATCCGGCGCAGCCGGGAGCCGGCCCGGCTGGTGCACGTCGGCTCGGCGGCCGAGTACGGGCCGGTGCCGGGCGGGGTACCGGTGTCGGAGGGCGCCGAGCCGCGCCCGGTCGGCCCGTACGGGGTGTCCAAGCTCGCCGGGACGGAGCTGGTGCTGGCCTCCGGGCTGGACGCGGCGGTGCTCCGGGTGTTCGACGTGGTGGGGCCGGGGGCGCCGACCGCCTCGTTGTTCGGGCGGCTCGCGGAGGGGCTGCGCCGGGCGCTGGAGCGCGAGGAGTCGCAGGTGCGGATGCCGGACCTGTCCGGGTACCGGGATTTCGTGGACGTCCGGGACGTCGCCCGGGCGATCCGGGCGGCGGCGGTGTCGGCGGCCACCGGGGTGATCAACATCGGCAGTGGGCACGCCGTCCGGGCCCGCGAGGCGGCCCAGCTGCTGGTCCGGGCCTCGGGCTTCGAGGGGGCGATCGTGGAGGAGAACCGGCCGGTCCTGCTGCCCGCGCAGGCCGGCGTGCCGGTCGAACACCCCGACCGGCACGGGGATCGGCACGGCGACCGCGATCGGCCCCCGCACCACCCGGGTCACCGGTCCGCGGAGTCGCGGCCGGCCGAGGGGCGGGGCCCGGCGGGCGAGCCGGTGCCGTGGCGTCAGGCGGACGTGCGGACCGCCCGGGACCGTCTCGGCTGGCGGACACAGGTGCCGCTGGAGGAGTCGCTGGGCGACGTCTGGCTGGAGACGGCCTGTCGGGTCTGACCCGCGGGTCCGCCGTGCCGGGGTGCGCCGACGGCCCCGGTGCGGCGGGCCGCGGCGTCCCCGACCGCCCGCCGGACGGCTCCGGTGGGCGGTCCCAGCATCCGATGTCGGCTGTCTCGCCAGTCGGACGAGCTGTCTCGGAATAGTGGGGCGGCATGACACTGTTGGCGTAGCAGAGCCACCTCGGTGGCGTAGCAGAAGCCACTAGAGGTCGGCCCCTGGCCACCTGAACTGACGACCATCGGAGTCCCCGTGTCGCTGCCACCCCTGGTCGAGCCGGCCGCCGAGCTCACCGTCGACGAGGTCCGCAGGTACTCCCGCCACCTGATCATCCCCGACGTGGGCATGGCCGGGCAGAAGCGGCTGAAGAACGCCAAGGTGCTGTGTGTCGGCGCCGGCGGCCTGGGCTCGCCCGCGTTGATGTACCTCGCCGCGGCCGGCGTGGGCACGCTCGGCATCGTCGAGTTCGACGTGGTGGACGAGTCCAACCTGCAGCGGCAGATCATCCACGGCCAGTCGGACATCGGCCGTTCCAAGGGCGAGTCGGCACGGGAGTCGGTCAAGGAGATCAACCCCTACGTGGACGTGATCCTCCACGAGGAGCGCCTCGACAACGACAACGTGATGGAGATCTTCTCCGGCTACGACCTGATCGTCGACGGCACCGACAACTTCGCCACCCGCTACCTGGTGAACGACGCCGCGGTGCTGCTCGGCAAGCCGTACGTGTGGGGCTCGATCTACCGCTTCGACGGCCAGGCCAGCGTCTTCTGGGCCGAGCACGGCCCGTGCTACCGCTGCCTCTACCCGGAGGCCCCGCCGGCGGGCATGGTCCCGTCCTGCGCCGAGGGCGGCGTGCTGGGCGTGCTCTGCGCGTCCATCGGCTCGATCCAGGTCACCGAGGCGATCAAGCTGCTGGCCGGTGTCGGCGAGCCGCTGGTCGGCCGGCTGATGATCTACGACGCCCTGGAGATGACCTACCGTCAGGTGAAGGTCCGCAAGGACCCGAACTGCGCGCTCTGCGGCGAGAACCCGACGGTCACCGAGCTGATCGACTACGAGGCCTTCTGCGGCGTCGTGTCGGAGGAGGCGCAGGCCGCCGCCGCCGGTTCGACGATCACCTCGAAGCAGCTCAAGCAGTGGCAGGACGACAAGGAGGACATCTTCCTGATCGACGTCCGCGAGCCCGGCGAGTACGAGATCGTCAACATCCCCGGCGCGGTGCTGATCCCGAAGAACGAGTTCCTGATGGGCGACGCGCTGGAGTCGCTGCCGCAGGACAAGAAGATCGTGCTGCACTGCAAGTCGGGCGTCCGCTCGGCGGAGGTGCTGGCCGTGGTGAAGTCGGCCGGCTTCGCCAACGCCGTCCACCTCGGCGGCGGCGTGCTCGGCTGGGTGAACCAGGTCGAGCCGCACAAGCCGGTCTACTAGCAGACACGTGCGAAGGGCCCGCCGGAGCGATCCGGCGGGCCCTTCGCACGTCCGCGGGGCCTACAGCGCGCCCTTGCGCTGGAGCACGTTGTAGGAGATCCAGCCGGGCAGGACCGGCAGCCAGAAGGTGAGCGCCCGGTAGAGGAAGACCGCCGGGGTGGCGATCGTCGGGGGCACGTCGGCGACGGTGAGCGCACCGATCAGGGCGACCTCGACCGGGCCGATGCCGCCGGGGGTGGGGATGGCCGAGCCGGCCGCGTTGGCGGTCAGGAAGACCACCGCGACCGCCGAGAAGCTGATGCTGCCGCCGAAGGCCTGCACCGAGGCGTCCAGGCAGGCGGTGAAGGAGAGCGTCAGCAGCAGGATCCCGCCGAAGCCGGTGACGAGCTTGCTGGGCGTCTGCATCAGGTCGAGCATCCGGGGCACCACGCCGAAGAACAGCGATCGCAGCCGGTTCAGCACGAACCGCCGCAGCGGTGAGACGGCCGCGACCACCAGGGCGAGCACGGCGGCGGTCAGCACGCCGATGATCACCGCGCGGGAGGCGGAGAGGTCCCCGTTGGTCTGGCTGCCGGTGATCAGGCCGAAGCTGAACAGCAGCAGCAGGTGGCCGGTCAGGCCCGCCAGCTGGGAGGCGCCGACCGAGGCGACCGCCTGCCCGGAGCGGATGCCGGCCTTCTGCAGGTAGCGGGTGTTCAGCGCGATGCCGCCGATCGCGGCCGGCGCGACCAGCTTCACGAAGGAGCCGGCCAGCTGCGCCGCCACGGTGCGCCGGAACGGCAGCTTCTCCGGGACGAAGCCGGTCAGGCTCATCGAGGCGGCGACGTAGCTGAAGGCGGCGGCCGCGAGCGCCACGGCGGCCCAGGCCCAGTCCATCTGGGAGAGCTTGAGCTGGGCCGGCTTGATGGTGGTCAGCGCGAGGTAGGCCGCGAAGGTGAGCGCGATCACCATGATCAGGCTCTTCGGCTTCAGCCGCTCCAGCTTGGCCGTCTCGGTCGGTGCCTCGGGGGCGATCTGGAGGATCTGGCCGCGGATCCGGCTGAGCAGGTCCTCGCCGGCCACCGCGATGTCCTCCTCGGCCTGCTGCTGGGTGCGCTCGCCGGCGGCCACCTGTTCCAGTGCCTGGGCCCGGGCGGCGGTCTTCCGCTCCTTGGTGAGCTTCTTCAGGTCGACCCTGGTGGAGCGGCTCAGCCCGACCGGCTGCAGCAGCGGCAGCGCCTGCGCGACCCGGTCGGCGCCGAGGACGGCGTTGGCGGTGGCGACCGCCCGCTCCGGGCCGATCCGCAGGGCGAAGGTGGTGAGCAGCTGGGCGACGTCGATGCGCAGCGTCAGGTCGGTGGCGGCGATGTCACCGCCGGAGAGGTTGACCAGACAGGCCGCCTTCTCGTCGACGACCAGCAGTGACTCGCCGGTGAGCCGGCGGTGGGCGATCCGGCGCTCGTGCAGGGCGGCGACGGACTCCCAGAGCGAGGCCATCACCTGGTCGGTGACCTCCGCGTCCGTGAGGTCGTCCAGGATCCGGCCCTCGACGTTCTCGTAGACCAGGATCGCGGCGTCGGGGCCCAGCTCGGAGGTGGCCACCAGTTGCGGGGAGTGGGCGCCCGAGGCGGCGGCCGCGTAGGCGATCAGCGCCTCCTGCTCCAGCGCCTGGCGCAGCGACTGCGGGCTGCGGCGGACGGCCACCGAGCGCAGCCGCAGCCGCCGCCAGGCGCGGTAGAAGAAGCCGGAGGCCTGCTGCTCGCGGTCGATGATGTGGACGTCCAGCGGCGGGCCGCTCTGCTGGGCGACGTAGTAGCGGCGGGTGCCGCCGGGGGCGTCGGGGGCGCGGTGGGCGCTGGCCGGGGTGAAGCCGACCTTGCGCAGGCCGATCATCAGGTGCTGGCCGGTGGGCCGGATGTTCGGCGAGCCGATCGCGTACAGCGTGCCGTAGGCGACGGACCAGCCGATCAGCACGGTGAGCAGCAGCGACAGCGGGGTGGTGTAGCCGCCGAGCAGTTCGGTGAGCCCGCTGAAGACCACCACCACCCAGAGGGCGACCCGCCAGCGCGGCCGGCTCGACATGCCGACCGCGGTCATGTAGGCGATCACCGGAGCCAGATAGCCGTGCACCGGGTCGGTGAGGGTGCCGTTGCTGTCCAGCGGCAGCCGGGTGAGGGCGTCCCGGATGTGCTCGGAGGCGCCCTCGGCGACCCACCAGTCGATGCCCAGCGAGACGCCGTAGGCGAGCACCGAGGCGAGGACGCCGTCGGCGACCCGCAGGCCGTCGCGTTTGATCAGCCGCTCGACCGCGAAGGCGAGCGGGACGGCGAGCACCGCGACGCTGGAGACCAGGCCGGTGATGGTGGAGAGCACCGGGGAGAAGCGCGGTGCGTTGGAGGCGATGTCCAGCTCGATGCCGGTGGTGGTCGAGGTCGCCACGCCGGCCAGGACGAACACGGAGACTATGCCGAGGACGCCGGCCAGGAAGCGGATCAGGTCCGACGGGCGGTGCGCGCGGGCGGCGAGCAGCGGCTCGTCGACGTCCAGGTGCGGGGTGTCGTCCAGCGACTCGTGCCCGTCGTGCTCCTCAGGTTCCTCAGGTTCCTCGGGCTGCTCGTGTCCTTCGGGTACCGGGTACGGCTCGGGTGCGGGGGTCGGCTCCGGCTGCTGGGCCGGGACGCCGGTCGGGGCCGGCCCGGCCGCGGGCCGGGGCACTCCGGCCCCGGGGGCGGTACCCGGGGCGGCCTCGGGTTCGGTCGGCTGCGGGGTCTTGATCGTCCGGTCCTTGATCAGGGAGACTTCCGGTGACGGTGTGGCGGCGGGCTCGCCACCGGGGCCTGCGGGCACGGAGTCGCAGGACTCGTCGGAGCCCTCGTCCACGCCCACGTCAGCCGTCCCGGTCATCTGGTCTTGTCCTCGTATCACCACTCACCGCCCCGAAGATGGTGGCATGCCGCGGCGCCCCGTGCTGGACAGGGGCCGGATCGGGCGCGGCGGGTCGTTCGTACCGGGCCCAGGGTCGGACCTCGTGAGGAAGAATGCCGCAGGTGACGGACGCTACCGACGACGCCGGCCCGGGCGAGCTGCCACCCTTCGCCGAACTGGTGCTCGACCTGACCGAGCGGATTCCACCCGGCCGGGTGATGACCTACGGGGACGTTGCCGAGTACCTCGGCCAGGGCGGCCCCCGGCAGGTCGGCCGGGTGATGGCCCTCTACGGCGGCTCGGTGCCCTGGTGGCGGGTGGTCCGCGCGGACGGCCGGTTCCTGCCCGGGCACGAGCAGCGCGCCCTCACCCGGTACGGCGAGGAGGGCACCCCGCTGCGCGAACTCGCCGACCCGCCCCGGATCGACCTGAAGCGGGCCCGCTGGGACGGCCGGTAACGCCGAACCGGGTGCGAGGACGGGAATGACGGGGCAGGATCGTAGGCTCGATACGGACGGGCCCCGCCGCGGGCCCGTCCGCCGTTGCCCGAAGCACGACCCCCAGGACGTCCGTGAGCTCCCCCTACCGTCTGGTGCGCAGCCCCCTCACGCTCCCCACCCCGCCCGTACTGGACGAGTACCAGCGGGCCGTGGTGGAGCACGCGGGCGGCCCGTTGCTGGTGCTCGCCGGGCCCGGGACGGGTAAGACCACCACGCTGGTGGAGGCCGTCGCCCGCCGGATCGAGCGGGGTACCGACCCCGAGCGGATCCTGGTGCTGACCTTCAGCCGCAAGGCCGCGATGGAACTGCGCGACCGGATGTCCGGCCGCCTCGGCGCCTCGGCCCCCGCCCCGCAGGCCACCACCTTCCACTCCTTCTGCTACGCCCTGCTCCGGGCCCACCAGGACCCGCAGGACTACGCCGAGCCGCTGCGGCTGCTCTCCGGCCCCGAGCAGGACGTCATGGTCCGCGAGCTGCTGGCCGGCGGTGCCGAGGACGCCCGGAACGGCCGGGGCCGGATCGGCTGGCCGCTCGACCTGCGGGCCTGCCTGACCACCCGCGGCTTCGCCGACGAAGTCCGCGCCGTGCTCGCCCGCAGCCGGGAGCTGGGCCTCGGCGAGGCCGAGCTGCGGCGCTTCGCCGAGGGGGTGCAGCGCCCGGACTGGGCGGCCGCCGCCCACTTCCTGGCCGACTACCTGGACGTCCTGGACCTGCGCGGGGTGCTCGACTACGCCGAGCTCGTCCACCGCGCGGTGCTGCTCGCCGAGCGCCCCGAGGTGGGCGAGCGGCTGCGGCAGCGCTACGAGGTGGTCTTCGTCGACGAGTACCAGGACACCGACCCCTCGCAGGTCCGGCTGCTGCGCCAGCTGGCCGGCGGCGGGCGGGAGCTGGTCGCCGTCGGCGACCCGGACCAGTCGATCTACGCGTTCCGCGGCGCCGACATCAACGGCATCCTGGACTTTCCGCAGACCTTCCGGCAGGCCGGCGGCGCTCCCGCCGACGTCAAGGTGCTGCGGGTCTCCCGCCGGTCCGGTGCCGTCCTGCTCGCCGCCTCCCGCGAGCTGGCCCGGCGGATGCCGATGGGCCGGCTGCCGGCCGACAAGCTCGCCCAGCACCGTGCCCTGCTGCCCTCCCGCGAGGGCGGCCGGGTCGAGGTGTACACCTATCCGACCCCGGGCACCGAGCTGGACTCGATCGCCGACCTGCTGCGCCGCGCCCACCTGGAGGACGGCGTGCCGTGGGGCGAGATGGCCGTGCTGGTCCGGGCCGGCGGCCGGTCCATCCCCGGCGTGCGGCGGGCGCTCGGTGCGGCCGGCGTCCCGCTGGAGATCGACGGTGACGACCTGCCGCTGCGCGAGGAGCCCGCCGTCGCCCAGCTGCTGCTCGCCCTGCGGGTCTGCGCCGAACAGGCCGCCCGGGACAGGAACGACCGCGAGTCCGCCCCCGACCCGCTCACCACCGAGCTCGCCCACACCCTGCTCACCGGCCCGCTCGGCGGCCTGGACGGCTCCGACCTGCGCCGCCTCGGCCGGGCCCTGCGCGAGGAGGAGCGGGCCGCGCTGCGCGCCGACGGGCCCGGCGCCGCGGTGCCCCGCCCGGCCGAGGAGCTGATCCGCGAGGCCCTCGCCGAGCCCGAGCGGCTGATCGCCCTCGACCCCTCGCACGCCCGGCGCGCCCGCGACCTCGGCGTCCTGCTGCGCAAGGTCCGCGAGCGCCTCGCCGGCGGCTGCACCGCGGAGGACGCGCTCTGGGAGCTCTGGGACGGCAGCCGGCGCTGGCGCGAGCGCCTGGAGCGGGCCGCGCTGCGCGGCGGCGCCGCCGGCCGCAACGCCGACCGGGACCTCGACGCGCTCTGCGCCCTGTTCGAGACCGCCGCCCGCGCCGAGGAGCAGGTCACCGGCCACCGCAGCGCCCTCGACCTGCTCGCCGAGCTGGAGGCCCAGGACATCGCGGCCGACACCCTCACCGTGCGGGCCGTCCGCCCCGACGCCGTCCGGCTGATGACCGCGCACCGCTCCAAGGGCCTGGAGTGGCGTTTGGTCGTGGTGGCCGGTGTCCAGGACGGCCTCTGGCCGGACCTGCGCCGCCGCGGCTCGCTGCTGGAGGCCGACCGGATCGGCCGCGACGGCCTCGCCGAGCCGCTCTCCCCCGGCGCCCTGCTCGGCGAGGAGCGCCGGCTCTTCTACGTCGCCGCGACCAGGGCCAAGGAGCGGCTGATCGTCACCGCCGTCAAGGCACCCGCCGACGACGGTGACGAGCCGTCCCGCTTCCTGCGCGAGCTCTACCGCGAGGACGTCGACCCGAGGACCGGCAAGGTGGTGCGCCGCACCCCGCCGGTCACCGTCGAGGACGTCACCCACCGCCCGCGCCGCCCGCTGTCCGTCGCCGCGTTGGTCGCCGAGCTGCGCGCGGTCACCGTCGACCCGGCCCGGTCGCCGGAGCTGCGCCGTGCCGCCGCCGAGCGGCTCGCCACCCTGGCGCTGTCCGCCGACGAGGACGGCCTGCCGCTGGTGCAGGCCGCCCACCCCGACCGCTGGTGGGGCCTGGACGACGCCACCGCCGCCGCCGAACCGCTGCGCAGCGCCGACCTGCCGGTCCGGCTCTCCGGCAGCGGCCTGGAGCAGCTGGAGAACTGCTCGCTGCAGTGGTTCCTGGACAAGGAGGTCAAGGCGCGCGGCGCCGGTTCGGCCGCCCAGGGCTTCGGCAACGTGGTGCACGCCCTGGCCGACGAGGTGGGCTCCGGCCGCACCCCCGCCGACCTCGCCGTGCTGATGGAGCGCCTGGACACGGTCTGGGACGCGCTGGCCTTCGACGCGCCCTGGAAGTCCCAGCAGGAGAAGACCGAGGCCCGGGCCGCCCTGGAGCGCTTCCTCAACTGGCACGTCCTGCAGCGCGGCCGGGACGTGGTCGCCACCGAGCACGGCTTCGACGTCACGCTGGACGTCGGCGGCGTCTCGGTGCGGATCCGCGGTTCGATGGACCGGGTGGAGAAGGACGAGGCCGGCCGGGCCTACGTGGTGGACTTCAAGACCGGCAAGGAGGCACCGACCGACAAGTCGCTGCCCGAGCACAAGCAGCTCGCGGTCTACCAGCTCGCCGTCCGGGCCGGGGCGCTCAACGAGCTGCCCGGCTTCGACGGCCGCGTCCCCGACCCTGGCGGCGCCGAGCTGGTGCAGCTGCGCAAGCCCGACAAGGCCGTGCCGGACTCGCCCAAGGTGCAGCGGCAGGATCCGCCGGACGGCGAGCCGTGGATCGAGAGCCTGCTGGCCGACGCCGCCGGGCGGGTGCTCGCCGAGCACTTCGTGCCGCAGACCGGCGCCGGCTGCGACCGCTGCTCGTTCCGTCGCAGCTGCTCGGCCCAGCGCGACGGCGCGCAGGTGGTGGAGTGAGCGCGGGCGTGTGGGGGTTCCCACAGTGGGCCGGGCGAGGGGCCCGGACTGTCGGCGGTGCCCGTTAACGTTGCGGGGTGACCGCCACGCTCAGCCACCCCGACCAGCTCAAGGAGCTGCTGGGCATCCCGTTCAACCGGGAGCAGATGGCGGCCATCGGCGCTCCGCTGGAGCCGGCCGTGATCGTGGCCGGGGCGGGCTCCGGCAAGACCACGGTGATGGCGGCCAGGGTGGTCTGGCTGGTCGGCTCCGGCGCCGTCCGGCCGGAGGAGGTGCTGGGCCTCACCTTCACCAACAAGGCCGCCGGGGAGCTCGCCGAACGCGTCCGCGCGGCGCTGCGGCTGGGCGGGCTGGGAGAGCTGGGCGGGCTGGCAGGGCCCGCGGCCGACGGCCGGGGGAGCGTGGCCGAAGCGGCCTGGGAGCCGCTCGGCGAGCCGGAGATCTCCACCTACCACGCCTTCGCCGGCCGCCTGCTCAAGGAGCACGGCCTGCGGATCGGCATCGAGCCGGACGTGCGGCTGCTCGCCGACGCCACCCGCTTCCAGCTCGCCGCCAAGGTGCTGCGCACCGCGCGCGGCCCCTTCCCCGCCCTCACCGGGACCTTCGCCAACCTGGTCGCCGATCTGATCGCGCTGGACAGCGAGCTCGCCGAGCACCTGGTCGAGCCGGAGACGCTGCGCGCCTTCGACGAGGAGCTGCTCGACACCCTCGCCACCACCAGGCTCACCAATGACGACCTGCGGGCCGTGCCGGTCACCGCCCGGGCCCGGCTGGAGCTGCTGCGCCTGGTGGAGGAGTACCGCCGGCGCAAGGCCGCCGCGGGGCTGATGGACTTCGGCGACCAGATAGCCGCCGCCGCCCGGCTCGCGCAGCAGCGCCCCGAGGTCGGTGAACTGCTCCGCGGCCAGTTCCGGGTGGTGCTGCTCGACGAGTACCAGGACACCTCGGTCGCGCAGCGGCTGATGCTCGCCGGCCTGTACGGCGCCGGTCCCCGGGGGCGGGGCACCGGCCACCCCGTCACCGCGGTCGGTGACCCCTGCCAGGCGATCTACGGCTGGCGCGGCGCCTCGGTCGCCAACCTGGACGACTTCCCCCGGCACTTCCCGAAGGCCGACGGCTCCGACGCGGCCCGCTACTCGCTCAGCGAGAACCGCCGCAGCGGCGGCCGGCTGCTCGCCTTCGCCAACGGGCTGGCCGAGCCGCTGCGCGCGATGCACGAGGGCGTCGAGGCGCTGCGCCCCGCACCCGGCGCCGAGCAGGAGGGCTACGTCCGGGCCGCGCTGCTGCCCACCCACGCCCAGGAGATCGACTGGCTGGCCGACTCGGTCGCCCACCTGGTCCGCACCGGCACCGCCCCCGGCCGGATCGCCGTGCTCTGCCGGGGCGGCGCGGCCTTCCCCGACATCCACGCGGCACTGGTCGCCCGGGAGGTGCCGGTCGAGGTGGTCGGCCTCGGCGGCCTGCTGCACCTGCCCGAGGTGGCCGACCTGGTGGCGACCTGCGAGGTGCTGCAGGACCCGACCGCCAACGCGGCGCTGGTCCGGCTGCTGATCGGCCCGCGCTGGCGGATCGGCCCGCGCGACCTGGCCCTGCTCGGCCGACGCGCCGCCGAACTGGTCCGCACCGCCCGGCCCGAGGGCGTCGAGGCGCTGGCCGCCGCCGTCGCCGAGGCCGATCCGACCGAGGTGGTCTCGCTGGCCGATGCGCTGGAGACCTTCCTGGACCCCGCCGACCAGGGCGACGAGCTGCCGTTCTCCGCCGAGGCCCGGGTGCGCTTCGCCCGGCTCGCCCGGGAGCTGCGCGAGCTGCGCCGCTCGCTCGCCGAGCCGTTGATGGACGTCTTGCACCGGGTGCTCGCCGTCACCGGCCTGGAGGTCGAACTCGCCGCCTCCCCGCACGCGCTGGCCGCCCGCCGCCGGGAGACCCTGCACGCCTTCCTGGACGTCGCGGCCGGCTTCGCCGATCTGGACGGCGACCCGGGCCTGTCGGCCTTTCTCGGCTTCCTGCGCGCCGCCCAGGAGTACGAGCGCGGTCTGGACAGCAGCCTGCCCGGCGGGGAGGACACCGTGAAGGTGCTCACCGCGCACAAGTCCAAGGGCCTGGAGTGGGACGTCGTCGCCGTGCCCGGCCTGGTCAAGGGCGCCTTCCCGTCGTCCGGCGCGCGCGAGCGCTGGACCAGCACCAAGCGGGTGCTCCCGCACGCCCTGCGCGGGGACGCGGCCACCCTGCCCGATGTGCGCGGGGGGTGGAACAGCAAGTCCATGGCGGGCTTCAAGGCGGCGCTCGCCGAGCACTCGGGCACCGAGGAGCTGCGCCTGGGCTACGTCGCCTTCACCCGGCCGCGTTCGCTGCTGCTGGCCTCCGGGCACTGGTGGGGCCCGAGCCAGAAGACCGTGCGCGGCCCGTCCGACTTCCTGGAGGCGCTGCGGGCGCACTGCGAGCAGCCCGGCGCGGGCGAGCTGGAGCACTGGGCCGAGCAGCCGCCGAAGGGCGCCGAGAACCCGGCGCTGGCCGCGCCCGTCGAGCGGCCCTGGCCGCTGCCGCTGGATCCGGCCGCCCAGCAGGCCCGCCGCCGGGTCGCCGAGGTGGTGCACCGCCGCCTCGCCGGGCAGCCCGCCCCCGAACCGGAGCCGATGGCCGCCGAGGACCGCCGCCAGGTCGAGTCCTGGGACCGCGACCTCACCGCCTTGGTCGGCGAGTTGGAGCGGTCCCGGCGCAGCGTGCGGGAGGTGCCGCTGCCCGCCGCGCTCTCCGCCACCCAGCTGCAGCGGCTGGCCGCCGATCCGGACGGCTTCGCGCGCGACCTGGCCCGCCCGATGCCCCGCCCGCCGCAGCCCGCCGCCCGCCGGGGCACCCGCTTCCACGCCTGGGTGCAGTCCCGGATCGAGCCGCTGATGCTGATCGAGCCGGGCGCGCTGCCGGGCGCGGACGACGACGGCATCGAGGACGAGCAGGATCTGGAGCGGCTCAAGGAGGCGTTCCTGCGCTCGCCGTACGCGAGCCGGACGCCGTTGCGGGTCGAGGCGCCGTTCCAGCTGGTGCTGGCGGGCCGGGTGGTGCGCGGCCGGATCGATGCGGTCTACCGCCAGGGTGACGGCCGGTCAGAATCGGGCGGCGCGTCACGCTATGAAGTGGTGGACTGGAAGACGCACCGCGAGGAGACCGCGGATCCGCTCCAGCTCGCCGTCTACCGGGTCGCCTGGGCCGAACAGTTGGGCGTTCCGCTGGAGCAGGTCACGGCGTCGTTCCTGTACGTCCGCAGCGGTCGGGTCGAACAACCCGCAGGACTTCCCGACCGAAAAGAGTTGGAACGGCTCCTGATCGGGAACAGTGAAGAATGAGTCACGGAGAGCATTCAAGTCATCACGGCAGCGGGCGAAACCTGTGTGTAGTGCACGTTTCGTGCCTATTGTGGGGTCGGTAACCGGTCAACCCCCGTGCTCCGGCCGCCAGCGAGGCCCGCATTCCCCAACCCTCAGTCATCACCGCAGGTGCCCACGGGCACCGGCGTCTTCTGCTGGAGAGACCGAAGTTGAGCGCGACCGGATGGATCAGAGAGCGGTTCGCCGGGCCGACCCCGGGGGCCGCTCCGGGCACGACCGGCACCTGGCCGAGGACGGCGCTCGCGCTGCCGTTCATCGGCATGGTGCTGGTCGTCGCCCTCGACTACGTCAGCAACACCGAGGTGACGGTCGAGCCGGCCCTCACCGCCGTCCCCGCGCTGGCCGCCGTGGTCAGCCGCCGCACCTGGTACCCGCTCGCCATCGGCCTCTGCACCGAGGCCGTGGCCTTCCTGATGGCCGCCTACAGCGGCTCGCTCGGCGAGTCCGTGCACAGCGCCACCGTGTTCGCCGTCGTGCTGGTCGCCGCGATCGGCTGGGTCAGCGCCACCCTGCGGCTGCGCCAGGAGAAGGCGCTCGCCGACGCCCAGTTGGTCGCCTCGATCGCCCGCCGGGTGCTGCTGCGACCCGTTCCCGAACGGGTCGGCACCGTCCGGGCCGCCGTCCACTACGAGGCCGCCGCCGCGCACGCCAGGATCGGCGGCGACCTCTACGAGGTGGTCAACACCCGGCACGGGGTCCGGGCCGTGGTCGGCGACGTCCGGGGCAAGGGGCTCGGCGCGGTGGAGACCGCCGCCGCCGTGCTCGGCGCCTTCCGCGAGGCCGCCCACCAGGAGCCCGCGCTGGACCGGGTGGCCGGCTGGCTCGCCGTCAGCCTCGACCGGGCCCTGCACGAGAACGACCACCCCGGTGTGGAGGAGGAGTTCGTCACCCTGGTGCTGATCGGGGTCCGGCCCGACGGCATCGCCGAGATCGTCAACTGCGGCCACCCCTCGCCGCTGCTGCTGCGGGGAGCCGAACCGGTCCGGCCGCTGGAGCTCGCCGAGACGGTGCCCCCGCTCGGTGTCCTCGACCCGGTCGACGTCCGGCCGCCCGTGCACGAGGTCCCGCTGCGGCAGGGGGACCGCGTCCTGCTCTTCACCGACGGCGTCATCGAGGCCCGCGACCGGGCCGGGGTCTTCTACCCGCTCGCCGAGCGGCTGCCGCACTGTGCGGACGGCCGCCCGGCGGACGTCCTGCAGCGCCTGCACGAGGACGTGGTCCGCCACGTCGGCCGCCAGCTCGGCGACGACGCGGCGATGCTGCTGCTCCAGTACGACCCGCCCCCGGCCGCCGGCCAGGGGGACTCCCGCGACCCCGCGTCGTCCCGGCTGCCGCACCAGAACGGCGCGTTGACCCGGCACTGAGGCGCGACCGCCGTCAGAGCGTGACCGCCACCACCAGCGGGCGGTGGTCGGACACCCCCGTCCGCGGGGCGGCCGCCGGGCCGACGGCACCGCGCGGCACGCCCATCGCCAGCACGTGGTCGAACTGCACGGCCGGCCGGTGCGAGGGGTAGGTGGGCGTGCGAGCCAGGTCGTACCAGCCCTGGAGCCGCGCCCGGGGCTCCCGCACCCGCCGCCGGCGCGGCTCGATCAGCGCCGGCCGGGCCCGCCGGGCCGCCCGCAGTTCGCGCACCCGGGCCCGGGGTGCGGTCCGATCCAGCGCGGTGGCCCCGCCCAGCACTGTCCGGGGCACCGCGCCGATCAGGTTGAAGTCCCCCAGGACCAGGTACGGCTGTGGCAGGTCGGCGATCCAGCGCCGGATCCCCGCCAACTGCGCCATGTTCCAGCCCGGCACGAACGACAGGTGCGCCGCCACGACGGTGAACGGCCCGCGCTCGCCCTCCAGTACGGCCGCCAGCGCTGCCCGCGGCTCGTCCGGGACGGGCGTGAGCCCGCGCCGCCCGGCCACCCGCAGCGGCAGTCCGAACGGCGCCGGGGCGAACCTGCGGGCCCGCCAGTGCAGCACCGGCAGCCGGGTCAGCAGCGCGGTGCCGTAGGAGGGCGGTGCGTCGTCGCCGACCTCGTTCGGCCCGTACACCTGGAGTCCGGCGGGCACCGAGGGCTCCGGCACCCAGCCGGCCACCGGCGCGGGGCGTCCGTGCAGCGCGGCGGCGAACCGCCAGTCCGCGGCGCCCATCGCCTTGGCGGCGACGGCCGCCTGGTCGGTGCCGCCGGAGCGGGCCTGGTAGCGGTCCACCTCCTGGATCGCGAGCACGTCGGCGTCCAGCGCGTCCACCGCCGCCGCCAGGGGCTCGCCGGCGTCGGCGGGGTAGGGCCGCGGAGCGCCGTCCGGGGCGAGTGGCTGACCGTGCAACAGATTGAAGGTGGCGATGCGCAACTGGCTCACACCGCACGACGGTACCCGCTCGTCGGGGGAGGGGCGCGGCTTGAGCCTGCCGGGCATACCGGGTATACATACTCGGTATGTCCATCCGTCACGGTCTGCTCGCCCTGCTCGACCAGGGCCCGCGCTACGGCTACCAGCTGCGCACCGAGTTCGAGGCACGCACCGGCGCCACCTGGCCGCTCAACGTCGGCCAGGTCTACACCACCCTGTCCCGCCTGGAGCGTGACGGCCTGGTCGAACCCGCGGGGGAGGACGACGAGGGCCACCAGTTCTACGCCGCCACCGAGGCCGGCCGGACCGAACTGCGGGCCTGGTTCGACACCCCGGTGCCCCGGACCAATCCGCCCCGCGACGAGCTGGCGATCAAGCTGGCCATGGCGGTCACCGTCCCCGGGGTGGACGTACCCGCGGTCGTCCAGGGGCAGCGCCGCCACAGCGTGAAGGCGCTCCAGGACTACACCCGGCTCAAGGCCCGCGCCCTGACCGGCGAGGCCCGCCCCGGCGGCTCCGGCCAGTCGGCCGGCCCCGGCGCCGACCTCGCCTGGCTGCTCGTCCTCGAACAGCTGATCTTCCAGACCGAGGCCGAGATCCGCTGGCTCGACCACTGCGAGACCCGGCTCGCCAAGCACGCCGAGATCGAACAGGCCCGGGCCGCCGAGGCCCACCGGTCCGAGCCCGTGGCCGAGCGGCCCGGGCGGCGCCGCACCAAGGCCTGAACTCCGTACGACCTCACGAACCACGGCCCGGCCGCCGACCGCGACCCCGGGCCCAGAACAGCAGGGGGAAGCGTGTCCCACACCGATCCGAGCAGGCGCGGCACCGAACCGGTGCTGCACCTGGACAACGTCACCCGGGTGCACGGCCAGGGAGCGGCCGAGGTGCAGGCCCTGCGCGGGGTGGACCTCAAGGTGCACCCCGGCGAGTTCGTCGCCGTGATGGGCCCCTCCGGCTCCGGAAAGTCGACCCTGCTGACCCTCGCCGGCGGCCTGGACACCCCCAGCGACGGCCGGGTGCTGGTCGAGGGCGTCGCGCTGGGCGGCCTCAGCCGCAAGAAGCTCGCCGAGGTCCGCCGGCGTTCGGTCGGCTACGTGTTCCAGGACTACAACCTGATACCGGCCCTCACCGCCGCCGAGAACATCTCGCTGCCGCGCGAACTCGACGGCCTCTCCGGCCGCGCCGCCCGCCGCGAGGCGCTGGCCGCGCTGGAGGAGCTCGGCATCCCCGAGCTCGCCGACCGCTTCCCCGACGACATGTCCGGCGGCCAGCAGCAGCGCGTCGCCATCGCCCGCGCGCTGATCGGCGACCGCCGCCTCGTCCTCGCCGACGAGCCCACCGGCGCCCTCGACTCCACCACCGGTGAATCCGTCCTCGCCGTCCTGCGCGCCCGCTGCGACGCCGGCGCCGCCGCGATGATGGTCACCCACGAACCCCGGCACGCCGCCTGGGCCGACCGCGTGGTCTTCCTCCGGGACGGCCGCATGGTCGACGAGAGCATCAGCCAGGACGCCGGCAGCCTGCTGGTCTCCGCGGCCAGCAACGCGAAGGGCCCGGTGGCGGAGTGAGGCTCAGCGCCTGGCGGGTCGCTCTGCGGATCGCCCGCCGAGACGCCCTGCGTGCCAAGGGCCGCAGCGCCCTCGTCGTCGCCATGGTCGCGCTGCCCGTCCTGGGCGTCACCGGCGCCGACGTGGTCTTCCGCAGCGCCGAACTCGACCCCGGCGAGCGGATCGTCCGCACCATGGGCCAGGCCGACGCCGAGGTCCACCTCCTCGAACGCGGCTCGATCGTCCTCCAGGCACCGGACCCCGACGAGTCCATCGACCTCAAGAGCGCCGACGACGCCAAGCCGGCGAACGGACAGCCCCAGCAGACGCCCGAGCAGCGCCGCAGCCTCGACACCGCGCCCGCCGACCTCGTCACGCAGCTGCTCCCGGCCGGCGCCACGCTCGTCCCGCTGCGCCAGGGCCCGTACACCCCCACCAGCACCGCCGAGGGCCTGCTCAGCGTGCAGACCGTCGAGGCCGACCTCGGCGACCCGGTCTGGAAGGGCCGGATCGACGTGGTCGAGGGCCGCGCCCCGAGCGCCGCCCACGAGGTCGCCGCCACCCGGGACTTCCTCGACCGCTCCGGCCTCAAGGTCGGCGACCGCACCTCGCCGCGTGGCCTGGAGGCCACCCCCTTCACCATCACCGCCGTCGCCGAGTACCCCGGCGACCTGCGGTCCACCGGGCTGATCGCCCGCCCCGGCGGGCTGGTCGACCAGCTGATGAAGCTGCCCGGCGCCGACCGGGGCATGGGTCGCTCCGAGGTGGGGGAGACCACCCGTTGGCTGGTCAAGCTCCCCGCCGGGGCCGTGATCGACTGGCCCAAGGTGATGGAGCTCAACAAGTACGGCTTCACCGTCGCCTCCCGCAGCGTCCTGCTCGACCCGCCGGCCCGCTCCGAGGTGCCGCTCTACGCCCAGAAGAGCCACGACGGCGAGAGCACCCGGTACCTCGACCGGACCTCGATCGTCATCCTCGCCACCGTCATGGGCATGGCGCTGCTGGAGATCGTGCTGCTCGCGGGCCCCGCCTTCGCCGTCGGGGCCCGGCGGTCCCGGCGCCAGCTCGGACTGCTCGCCGCCGGCGGCGGTAACCGGGCCGACGTCCGCGCGGTCGTCCTCGGCGGCGGCGTCGTCCTCGGCGTGACCGGCGCGGCCCTCGGCCTGGCCCTGGGCGTCGGCCTGGTCGCGCTGCTGCGCACCCGGGCCGAGAACTACGCCGGCGAGCGCTTCGGCCACTTCGACCTCCAGCCGGTCGACCTGCTCGGCGTCCTCGCCATCGGCCTGGTCACCGGCCTGCTCGCGGCCGTCGTCCCGGCCGTCCAGGCCTCCCGGCAGGATGTCGTCGCCGCACTCACCGGCCGCGACTCGCTCAAGCCGCCGAGCCGCAAGCTCGCCCTGCTCGGCCTGCTGATGCTGGCCGGCGGCGCCGCGCTCGCGCTGCTCGGCGCGACCAGCGGCTTCGGCAACCGAAGCACGGCCGTGCTCGGCGGTTCGATGATCGCCGAACTCGGCATGGTCGCCCTGACGCCCTACCTGGTCGGCCTGTTCGGCCGGATCGGCCGCTGGTTGCCGCTCGGCCCGCGCCTCGCGCTGCGTGACTCGGTCCGCCACCGCGGGCGCACCGCCCCCGCCGTCGCCGCGGTGATGGCCGCCGTCGCCGGCTCCGTCGCCGTCGGCATCTACACCGCCAGCAGCGACGAGCAGAGCCGGCGGGAGTACGTCGCGGCCGCCCCGGCCAACGCGGTCACGCTGAGCAGCGGCTGGGGAGCGGCCGCCGACGGCAAGCTGCTGCCCCAGCTGCGCGCCGCCGTCGAGACCAACGTCCCCGACCTGGGCCCCCGTGCCGACGTGCAGAGGGTCGGCCTCCAGGGCGACTGCGAGCCGATGCACGGCAACTGCGGCTACGTCGGCACCAAGATGCCGCTGGAACGGCGCTGCCCGCTGTTCGAGAAGGACAGCGACTCCATCCCCTACGCGGAGTCCGTCCGGCTCCGCAAGGAGGACGCGCGCTGCAAGGACAACGGCTCCTACTGGGTCAACCCGTTCAGCGCCGTGACCGCGGGGGACGCGACCCTGCTGCACAACCTGTTCGGCGTGACCGACTCGTCGGCCGCCCAGGCGCTGGCCGCGGGCAAGGCCGTCGTGTTCGACCCCCGGTACATCAAGGACGGCAAGCTCATCGTGAGCGTGACCGAGCCGCAGGCCCAGGAGAGCTCGCAGTCGGGGCCGGTTCACGAGGCGCCCAGCCGGGAGATCACCGTCGACGCCGTGCTGGCCGGGACGGTGACCCCGACCGCCGGTCAGGTGGTGATGAGCCCGGACGCCGTCCACCGGCTCGGGCTGGGCACGAGCGACGCCGGCTCGGTCTGGCTGCCCGCCCGGGCGCCGTCCGACGGCGCGGAGCAGAAGGCGGCGGGTGCGATCGAGAAGCTCGCCGACGGCACCCGGTTCAGTGTCGAGCGCGGCTTCCAGTCCGACCACGACCTGGTCAGCCTCGGCCTGACCGCCTTCGCCGCCCTGGTCGCGCTCGGCGCCGCCGGCATCGCCACCGGCCTCGCCGCCGCCGACTCGCAGCGCGACCTGACCACCCTCGCGGCGGTCGGCGCCGCACCGCGGATCCGCCGCAGCCTCTCCGGCTTCCAGTGCGGGGTGATCGCCGCGATGGGCACGCTGCTCGGCGTCGTCGCCGGGGTGGTGCCGGCGGTGGCCCTGCGCAAGGTGGAAGGCGTGGCGGTCTCCTACCCGGGCATGTCCCCGGAGGAGGCGGCCGACCGCAGCGTCGTGGTCTTCCCGTGGCTCAACGTCGGCGTCACCGTGGTCGTCCTGCCGCTGCTCGCGGTGGCGCTGGCCACGCTGCTCACCCGCTCGCGGATCTCGCTGCTGCGCCGCTCCGGCTGACAGCGCGCTCCCCGTGTCCCCGTCACCCCCGGCCGTCGCCCCCGTGCGGCCGGGGGTGACGGACGTTACAGGCCCTCCGGCGCCCGGGGGCCGGACGGCCGGGGCGGGCACCCACACGGGCGAACTAAAGTCGTCCGTATGACGAGAACCCCGGACAGCGTCGTCCGCTCCTTCATCGACCGGCACCAGGCCGCGTTCCTGGCCGATCTCTCCGACTGGCTCGGCATCCCCTCGGTCTCCGCCGACCCCGAGCGGGCCGGCGACGTCCGGCGCTCCGCCGAGTGGCTGGCCGCGAAGCTGCGCGAGACCGGGTTCCCGGCGGTGGAGGTCTGGGAGACGGACGGCCTGCCGGCGGTGTTCGCCGAGTGGCCGTCCGGGGACTCGTCCGCGCCGACCGTGCTGGTCTACGGCCACCACGACGTGCAGCCGGCAGCCAAGGAGGACGGCTGGGCGACGGAGCCCTTCGAGCCGACCGTGGTCGGCCGGCAGCTGTTCGCGCGCGGGGCCGCCGACGACAAGGGGCAGGTGTTCTTCCACACGCTCGGGGTCCGCGCCCACCTGGCCGCCACCGGGCGGACCGCGCCGGCCGTCAACCTCAAGCTGCTGATCGAGGGGGAGGAGGAGTCCGGCTCGCCGCACTTCCCCGCCCTGGTCCGCCGCGAGGCCGAGCGGCTGGCCGCCGATGTGGTGATCATCTCGGACACCGGGATGTGGTCCGAGACCACGCCGACGGTCTGTACCGGCATGCGGGGGCTGGCCGACGCCCAGATCGACCTCCACGGCCCGGACAGCGACATCCACTCCGGTTCCTTCGGCGGCGCCGTCCCCAACCCGGCGGCGGTGGCGGCCGAGCTGGCCGCCGCGCTGCACGACGAGGACCGCCGGGTGGCCGTCCCGGGCTTCTACGACGGCGTGATCGAGCTGACCGCGCGCGAGCGCGAGCTCTTCGCCGAGCTGCCCTTCGACGAGGGGCAGTGGCTGAAGGTCGCCAAGTCCCACGGCACCCTCGGCGAGGCTGGCTACTCGACCCTGGAGCGGGTCTGGGCCCGGCCGACCGCCGAGGTGAACGGCATCTGGGGCGGTTACACCGGCCCCGGCGGCAAGACCATCGTGCCGTCCTCGGCGCACCTCAAGCTCTCCTTCCGGCTGGTGGCCGGTCAGGAGGTGGAGCGGGTCCAGCAGGCCGTCCGGTCCTGGGTGGCGGCGCGGGTGCCCGAGGGCATCCGGTACGAGCTGGAGTTCCCCGGCGCCACCCGGCCGTGCCTGACCCCGCTGGACCACCCGGCGCTGCGGTCCACCGTCCGGGCGATGGAGCGGGCGTTCGGGCAGCGGATCCTCTTCACCCGGGAGGGTGGCTCCGGTCCGGCCGCCGAGCTCCAGGACGTGCTCGGCGCGCCGGTGCTCTTCCTCGGCGTCTCGGTGCCCTCGGACGGCTGGCACTCGGTCGACGAGAAGGTCGAACTCGACCTGCTGGCCAAGGGCGTGGAGACGACCGCCTACCTCTGGGCCGACCTGGCCGAGAACTGGCGGCCGGGCGGCGGGGCAGCGTGAGGGCCGCGGGGCGCCTCCCGCGGCCCGTCCTGGCAGACAGACCACTCATCCGGATGATTCATCACGTGGGGATGGAACGAAGTGAGCACCGTGCCTGAGACCGAACGCCCGCTGCACCTGGCACTGGCCCGGGCCGGGGTGGACCGGGCGGCCCAGCACCGGTTCGACGAGCCCTGGCTGGCGGCCGCCTGGAGCCACCCGACCACCAAGGTGCTGCCGATCGCCGGCGGCGAGGTGTTCGTGGTGGACACCGGACAGGGCACCGAACTGGTCCTGCTGCCCTCGTTCGAGGCGCCGCAGACCGGCGACCGCTACTTCCTCGGCACCGACGAGGACGGGGTGTCGTACTTCGCGATGGCCGGTGAGAGCCTGCCGGGGCGCCTCGACGGCGACGCCCGCCCGGCCGGGCTGCGTGAGGTCGGGGCGATGCTCTCCGACCGGGACGCCGGGCTGCTGGTGCACGCCGTCGCGCTGGAGCACTGGCACCGGCTGCACAGCTTCTGCTCGCGCTGCGGGCACCCGACCGAGAAGGCCGGTGCCGGCCATGTCCGGCGCTGCACCTCCTGCGCGGCCGAGCACTACCCGCGCACCGACCCGGCGGTGATCATGATGATCACCGACGAGCAGGACCGCTGCCTGCTCGGCCGGCAGGCGCTCTGGCCGGAGGGCCGCTGGTCGACCCTGGCCGGTTTCGTCGAGCCGGGGGAGTCGATCGAGCAGGCGGTGGTCCGCGAGGTCTTCGAGGAGGCCGGGGTCCGGGTCGCCGAGGTCGGCTACGTGGCCAGCCAGCCGTGGCCGTTCCCGTCCAGCCTGATGCTGGGCTTCATGGGCAAGGCCGATCCGGACGGGACGACGATCACCGTGGACGGCGAGGAGCTGGCCGAGGCGCGCTGGTTCTCCCGGGAGGAGCTGCGGGCCGGAATGGCGGCGGGCGAGATCCTGCCGCCGTCCGGGATTTCGATCGCCCGTCACCTGGTCGAACTCTGGTACGGAGAGCCGCTGCCCTCGGCGGCGCGCTGGTAATTCCGACAATGGGGGGCGTGCGGCTTATTGCCGTGCGCCCCCAATTTCGTTTCGTGCCCTCCGCCGCTCTGGCCGGCTGCCCGCCTGAAGCGGCCGAACGGGTGACCGGAGCCGATTTCCCCGCTGGTCGGACGCGCTGATGTTCGTATCCGGAGGGGCCCCTTCCCGCCGCTTCCGGCTCGGGTCCGGCGCCCGCTCCGGGCCCGCCGTCGCCGATCCGGGGCGACATTGTCGGAATCGCCTGAAACCGGGTCACCCCTCTCGCTACATTCACTCGGGTGACAATCCCACGGGGCACCACCCAATCCCCCAAATACCAGCGCCTCGCCGCCGATCTGCGCCGCCGGATCGCCGAGGGCGAGTTCACCGCCCAGGCCGCGCTCCCGGTCGAGAGCGAACTGGAGCGCCAGTACGGGGTCGCGCGCAACACCGTCCGGCTGGCCGTCGACGTCCTGGTCAACGAGGGCCGGCTGGTCCGCCTCCAGGGCAAGGGCACCTACCTCCGGGAACACCCCGTCCTGGACCACCGCGCCTACGGTCCGACCCCGGCGGCGCCCGCGCCGCGGGACTGCCTGGCGGTGCCCACCGCCGTCTACCTCGGCGAGGCCGCCGACGCCGGCCGGGAGCTCACCGTCGACTTCGAGATGATGATCGTCCGGGCCCGGGGCGACATCGCCGAACGGCTCGGACTGCGGCCCGGGGAGGCCATCGTGGTCCGCCGCCAGCTGCGGCTGCTGGACCGGGAGCCGTACTCGATCGAGGAGAGCCACTACCGGGCCGGCCTCGCGGCGGGCACCCCGCTGATGGAGCCCGACCAGATCGACGGCGGCGACGAGGCGGTGCTCGCGCTGCTCGGCCGCACCGAGATCGGCGCCGTGGACCACCTGGTGGCCCGGATGCCCGGCCCCGAGGAGGCGCAGTGGTTCCAGGGCGGCCCCGGGGTGCCGCTGATGGTCCAGACCCGGGTGACGTACGACCGGCGCGGTCCCGTCCGGGTCATCGAGACCCGGTACTCCGCCGACCGCAGCCGGCTCGTCTACAGCGTCGGCGAGCTCGCCGCGCGGGCCCTGCTGCCCGCCCCCGCCGCGCCGGTCGACCCGGCCCGGGCCGACGCCCCCTGAGGGGCGCGCCGGCCCGGACCGCGCCGGCGTACCGCGGGTCAGGCCGCCAGGGCCTTCTTGACCTGCATCAGGCTCGGGTTGGTCATCACGATCTGCTCGCCGCCGCGCTCCGGCGTCACCAGGACGGTCGGCACGATCTGGTTGCCGTCGTTCACGGACTCGACGAAGGACGCCGAGTTCGGGTCCTCCTCGATGTTGATCTCGGTGTAGCCGATGCCTTCACGGGTCAGCTGGCTCTTGAGTCGGTTGCAGTACCCACACCAGGTCGTGCTGTACATCGTCACGCTGCCGGACATCGAGGGGCTCCTTCGGGAAGTGGGCGTGCGGTCTGAGGGAGGAACGTCCGTCACGCATCGGTCATTCCGCGTGCGCCCGGCGTGAGATCGACCTCGCACGCCCGAGTGCGCACCGTTCATCCTGCGATCGCACCGGGCCTGTGGACAAGCCCGCCCCCGGTTGTCCCACCGGGCTGAGAGGATGGAACGCATGCAGGAAGACCTCTTGAGCGGCAGCCCGTTCGACGACTACCGCGCCGCGTCCGGCCCCGACGCGGTGCTCGCCGGGCTCGACCCGGAGCAGCGGGCCGTCGCCACCGCCCTGCAGGGGCCCGTCTGTGTGCTCGCCGGCGCCGGCACCGGTAAGACGCGCGCCATCACCCACCGGATCGCCTACGGCGTGCGCAGCGGCGTCTACCAGCCCGCGCAGGTCCTCGCCGTCACCTTCACCGCCCGCGCGGCGGGCGAGATGCGCGGCCGGCTGCGCCAGCTCGGCGCCGAGGGCGTCCAGGCCCGCACCTTCCACGCCGCCGCGCTGCGCCAGCTCCACTACTTCTGGCCGCGCGCCGTGGGCGGTCCGGTGCCACAGCTGGTGGAGCGCAAGGTCCAGCTGGTCGCCGAGTCCGCCGCGCGCTGCGGGCTGCGGGTCCAGCGCACCGAGCTGCGCGACCTCACCGCCGAGATCGAGTGGGCCAAGGTCTCCCAGATCGGCCCCGACGACTACCCGGCCGCGGTGCAGAAGTCGGGCCGCGAGGCCCCGCGCGACCCGGCCGAGACCGCCCAGGTCTACCGGGTCTACGAGGAGACCAAGAGCCGCCGCGGCGTCATCGACTTCGAGGACGTCCTGCTGCTGACCGCCGCGATCCTGGAGGACCGCCCGGACATCGCCGACCAGGTCCGCGCCCAGTACCGGCACTTCACCGTCGACGAGTACCAGGACGTCTCCCCGCTCCAGCAGCGGCTGCTCGACCAGTGGACCGGCCCCGCCGCCGGCAGCCTCTGCGTGGTCGGCGACGCCAGCCAGACCATCTACTCGTTCACCGGCGCCACCCCCGACTACCTGCTGAACTTCCGCACCCGCCACCCCGGGGCGACGGTGGTCAAGCTGGTCCGCGACTACCGCTCCACCCCGCAGGTCGTCCACCTCGCCAACGGCCTGCTCGCCCAGGCCCGCGGCGAGGCCGCCCGGCACCGGCTGGAGCTGATCTCGCAGCGCGAGGCGGGCCCCGAGCCCGTCTACACCGAGTACGAGGACGAGCCGACCGAGGCCGAGACCACCGCCCGCCGGATCAAGGAGCTGCTGGCGGCCGGCGTGCGGGCCAGCGAGGTCGCGGTGCTGTTCCGCACCAACGGCCAGTCCGAGGTCTACGAGCAGGCGCTCGCCGACGTCGGCGTCTCCTACCAGCTCAAGGGCGCCGAGCGGTTCTTCGAGCGGCCCGAGGTCCGGGACGCCGGCGTGCTGCTGCGCGGCGCCGCCCGGGCCGCCTCGGACCCGCTCACCGACGGCACCCCCGGCCTCGCCGCGCAGGTGCGCGCGGTGCTCGCGACCCGGGGCTTCACCGCCGAGCCGCCGGCCGGCTCCGGCGCGGTGCGCGAGCGCTGGGAGTCGCTGGCCGCGCTGGTCCGGCTCGCCGAGGACTTCGAGCGCACCCGCACGGCGGCCGGCGAGCCGACCGACCTGGCCGCGTACGTCGCCGAGCTGGACGGCCGGGCCGCGGCCCAGCACGCGCCCGCCGTCGAGGGGGTCACGCTGGCCTCGCTGCACGCCGCCAAGGGCCTGGAGTGGGACGCCGTCTTCCTGGTCGGCCTCACCGAGGGCACCATGCCGATCATCTACGCCAAGACGGACGAGCAGGTCGAGGAGGAGCGCCGGCTGCTCTACGTCGGCGTCACCCGGGCCCGCAGGCACCTCTCGCTCTCCTGGTCGCTCTCCCGCTCCCCGGGGGGCCGGGCGAGCCGCAAACCGACCCGCTTCCTGGACGGACTGCGGCCCAACTCCGGCGCGCCGGGCGCGCGCGCCGGGGGTCGGGGCGGGCGCGGTGGCGTCGAGCCCGGCGAGCGCTCCGCCGGGCGCCGGGCGCGCGGTCCGGTCCGCTGCCGGGTCTGCGAGCGGGTGCTCACCGAGGCGGTCGAGCGCAAGCTGCGCCGCTGCGAGAGCTGCCCCTCCACGATGGACGAGGCGCTGTACGAGCGGCTGCGCGACTGGCGCGCCGGGCAGGCGAAGAAGCAGGGCGCCCCGGCCTACGTCGTGTTCACCGACGCGACGCTGATGGCGATCGCCGAGGACGTCCCGGGGACCACGCAGGAGCTGGCGGTGATCTCGGGGGTCGGTGCGATGAAGCTGGACAAGTACGGGGCCGCCGTGCTCTCGTTGTGTGCAGGGGAGGAGCTCGCGGAGGATCCGGTCGACGTCGAGGACGGCGATCCGGGCGAACCCGCCTGAGCCGGTCCGGGGTCTTCTCCGGGGCGGTCGGAGCCGATACCCCGGGGCAGTTCGGAACCCGTCGGGAAACTCGCCGGAAAAATAGTTTGCGCGCCGTACCGGGAGCGCAATAGCCTGCCGGAGCGGTCAAGGGGACGCGAACGCACGGGGTGACGCCTGTGCCATGTCCTCCGGTGCCCGACAGCTTCTCTGCCACATCAGCTTCATCCGCACCACGCATCACCTGCACCGCCTAGACAGACATCCGAACAGTTCGGAGCCCGGGAGACCAGGCTCCGCGAGACGCCGAGAGGAGGCGAAGACAGTGGAAACCATCATGATCACCAAACTGACTGGCCAGACCGTCGTCGCTACCTCCCTGCGTGCCGCCCGCCTGCGGGCTCTCGCCGAGCTGGGTGGAACCGGTCTGGGTCTCGAAGCCACGGGTGCCTCCGTCGCTTCCGCCGTCTCCGTCGCTCCCGTTGTCAGTGGTCTTGGACACACTGGCCTCTGCGGCGCGGATATCGCGGGCGGTATTGACGGCACCTCTGTCGAGACCGGTCTGTCCCGTGGCTGGGCGTCCGTGAGCACGTCGCGTTCCCTGCGTGACGAGCGACCGACCCAGGCACCGAAGGCAGCCGTAGCCGCCGCCCTGCATGGCGGCTATGCGCAGGTCATCGGTGCCGGAAACGCCCAGAAGCAGAACGAGCAGCAGATCAACAAGCAGGCCATGGCCGCCTTCACCGGCGCCACGGCCATCCGGATGCGGGCCTTCCGCGGGCCTGAACCCTGGAGAGAACGAACCTGAGGAAGTCTCAGGTCGGCACCTCCAGGGCCGCGGAACCCGTCACACCGGGATCCGCGGCCCTTCTGTTTTGTCCGGTACGCAAGACCACCCAGGCCCCCCGGGGCCTCCGGCCCAGCCCCACCAGTCAGCTGAGCCGGACCCACTGAAAAGACGAGGAAGACGCCCACAGTGTCCACGGTCATCACGCCGCCCATCCCGTCCGTACCGCAGACAAGCCAGATCACCCCGGCCGACCAGGCCGACCCTCCGGAGGTTTCCCTGATGCAGATCACCACCATCGACCAGGCCGAGGCGCTCGGTCTCCCCATCCCGTGCCGCGCCTTCGACCCGGAGGTCTTCTTCGCCGAGACGCCCGCCGACGTCGAGTACGCGAAGTCCCTCTGCGGCACCTGCCCGGTCAAGGACGCCTGTCTGACCGGTGCGCTGGAGCGGCGCGAGCCGTGGGGCGTCTGGGGTGGCGAGCTCTTCGTCCAGGGCGTCGTCGTGGCCCGCAAGCGGCCGCGTGGCCGTCCGCGCAAGACCGAGGTCGCAGCGTGAACCCCGCGCTCGGAGCCAAGGCCGTCCGCCGGGGAGAGCAGCCCCCGCTGGACAGTGCCCTTCGCCGCTCCGTGCGGATCGCCGCCGCCAAGGCTGACGCAGCCCGCACCGTCAACTTCCCTACGTCGCACCACGAGCAGGACCACGACATGACCGCCGCCGCCATTGATCCGACCGTCCGCGCCGAGCAGACCACTGAACTTCAGATCCAGAACAGGACCCTTGAGATGCAACTCCTCCACGAATCCCTGGCCCGTGCCCATATGCAAGACCGCTTGCAGGAGGCCGAGCACGAACGGCTCGTCACCCGGGTCGTCCGGGCCCGCCGGCTCAAGCTGAGGGCCGAACGGGCCTCGCTGCGGGCCCGCAAGGCCCTCGCCGTCGCGCTGATGTAAGCGCGCCGGGCCGGATCACACCCCCGTCGTGCCGCAGGCCGCCCCCCGTCCCGGGGAGCGGCCTGCGGCCGTTGCTGTGGGGGCCCGTCAGAGCTTCTTCGCGGCCGCGCGCTTCCTCGGCCCGGCGGCGGGACGCTCCTCGAACTCCGGGAGCCACCGCTGCATCTCCGCCCGGAACGGGGCGTTGGCGCCCAGCTGGCAGAGCACGCCGATGGTGCTCAGCGTGACCCGGTGGATCAGCAGGTACGCCGGGGGCAGGTTGAGCTGCTTGCCCAGGTTGTAGGCGGGCGAGCGCGGATCGGCGATCCGCGCGGCCTGGGCACGCATCCAGGCCCGGGTGAAGTGGAAGGTGTCCACCGCGGCCGGCTCGATGATCGGCACCAGGTAGTCCAGCACCGCGTCCGGGTCCAGCTCGATCGAGGGCTTGACGAAGCCCTCCTCGCGCAGCATGTCCAGCACGCCCGCCGCGTCGCCGGCCAGGGCCATCCGCAGCGAGGCCCCGATCGGTGCGGGCAGCCCGCCCGGCAGCCGGTCGACGGTGCCGAAGTCCAGGACCCCGAGCCGCCAGCCGGCGACCGGACCGTCGTCCTTCAGCAGTCGGAAGTTGCCCGGGTGCGGGTCGGCGTGCAGCAGACCGGTCCGGGACGGGCCGGCGAACAGGAACCGGGCCAGCAGGTGTCCGGCCCGGTCGCGCTCCTCCTGGGTGCCGCCCGTGATCACCTCGGCCAGCGGGGTGCCGCCCATCCACTCGGTGATCAGCACCTGGTCGGCCTGCGCGACCACGCCGGGCACCCGGATGTCCGGGTCGTCCGCGAACTCCTCGGCGTGCCGGCGCTGGGCCTGTGCCTCCAGCTCGTAGTCCAGCTCCTCCGCGACCCGCTCGCGCAGCTCGGTGATCAGCGGCTTGATGTCGAGACCGGGGATGAGCGGGCCGAGCAGCCAGGCCACCCGGCTCAGCTGTGAGAGGTCCGCCAGCAGTGCGTCACCCGCGCCCGGGTACTGGACCTTGACGGCCACCTCGCGGCCGTCGTGCCAGACGGCCCGGTGCACCTGGCCGATCGAGGCGGCGGCGGCCGGCCGGTCGTCGAACTCCCGGAACAGCTCCCGCCACCCCTCGCCGAGCCGCTGGGTGAGCGCGGTGTGGACCGTGCCGGCGGGCATCGGCGGAGCGGCGTCCTGCAGCTTGGTCAGGGCCGCCCGGTAGGGCCCGGCGACCTCTTCGGGCAGCGCGGCCTCGAAGACGGACAGCACCTGCCCGAACTTCATCGCCCCGCCCTTGAGCTCGCCCAGGACCTTGAAGAGCTGGTCGGCCGTGGCCTGTTGCAGCTCGGCCGTCACCACCTCGGCCGATCGCCCGCCGATCCGCCTCCCCAGCCCGAGGGTGGCCCGGCCGGCCATCCCCAACGGCAGGGCGGCGAGCCGTGCCGTGCGGGTCATTGCCTTGCGCGGAAGATCGCTCACCCGGGCCTCCAATCCACACGCCCCCGGCACCCCACGACCGGGGGCCGACCATCACTACGCCATTGTGCCCGCTCGCCGACCCGGCCCCGGCACCCTTTTCCGACCCGTCGCCCAGTGGTTCCGGCGCCGTCCCCCGTCGACCGGGTGGTCAGCCCGGCGGCGGCTGTGGTTGCCAGAGGCAGCCGCAGTCGGGGTGGCCCTTCAGCCGCAGCCGGCGCGGCATGCCGTCGACGGCGGAGAGCTCGCACCAGCCGTCGAGGCTCGGCGGGCGGCCGCCGTCCAGGTAGACCTGGGCGTGGAGGGCGGCGAGGCCCGCCACCGCCGTCGCCAGGCCGGTGTCGCAGGCGGGGGTGCGGGCGCGGCCGGGGCCGTCGTCGGCGAGCTGGGCCAGGATCCGCGGCCAGGCCGGATCCTCGTCCTCGCGGGCCAGAACCAGGCAGTGGCCGCAGGCCGAGACACCCGGTACGACGAGCGGCCCGACCACGCCGAACTCCTCCACCACCCCGACGTAGAGGTGCGCCACCCCGGCCCGGAGCAGCTCCCTGGCCTCGGCCGCACCGCCGGCGAAGGCGCCGCTGCCGTCCCGGGGCGCCAGCACCACCAGGTCGGGGTGCCGCTCCGGCCGGCGGCGGGTGTCCGGGGCGGTGCGCCGGGCCGAGGCCCGTTGGAGGGCCTCGCGGGCGGCGGTGGACCGCAGCCGCCCGACGTCGCCGGGCGGCAGGCCGGCGGGGGAGCAGTCCCCGGGCCGGACCCGGCCGGTGTCGGTCACCGTGACCGCCCCCGTGCCGCCGGCCGCCAGCACGGCGGCGAGCGCCGCCCCGACCCGGCCGGCGCCGCGCACCTCGACCCGGTGGTCGGCGCGGCGGGCGAGGACGGCGGGGGCGGTGCCGGGGCCGGAGTGCACCAGCGAGAGCGAGGCGAGGTCGGGGCCGAGCAGCTCCCGGTGCGGCTGCGGGAAGCGGGCCAGCGCACTGCCCGCCGCGTCGGCGTCGTCGAGCAGCCCGGCCTGCTCCAGTTCGTCCAGCAGGGCGCCGGCCGGCTCGCGCCCGAGACCGGCCCGTTCGCCGGCCTCCAGCAGCGCGGGTCGGTCCCGCGTCCCGTCGAGCAGGCCGAGGAAGTCGCAGCGGGCCCGGTCCGCGCGTTCGAGCACTCCGGCGTACTGGCGGACGGTGCCGAACTGCAGGGTCTCGGAGTCCCGCCAGCTGCGGGAGAGGGCGGGCTTCAACAGGAGGCGCACGGCGGTTTCCCTTCCGATCGTTTCCGGACGGCCGACGCCAGCCTGCCCGATCGGAGCGGCCGCGTGCTCCGCGTTGTCCACAGGCACGGGCACATGATCGAATGATCCGTTCGCGCACCCTGTGGATAACCTGTCGTCCGGTCCGGAGTCGTATTCCGGACACTCTCCGGCGACCTTTCGTTCCCGATCACTCCACGAAAGATTTCGGCCATGGCAGCGGACTTCTGTCAGCGGTACCGGGTAACGTCGTGTGCCATGGCAGCCGAACGGGACTCCCATCCCCCGGCGTCGCGTCGGCGTGCCCGTGCAGCCTCCGGGTCCCAGATCGCGACGCCCAGCACGCGCGGGCGCCCCGACCAACAGTCGACCTCGGCGCCGCCGCCGCCCCCTCCTCCGTCGGACACGCACGCCGAGCCGCCGCTGGACCGCTCCCGGGTGGAGGTCCGGCGCAGTGCCCGGCGCAGCCGCACCGTCTCGGCGTACCGCGAGGGCGACCGCACGATCGTGCTGATCCCGGCCCGGATGTCGCACGCCGAGGAGCAGCGCTGGGTCGCGCAGATGCTGGAGAAGCTGGCCGCCCAGGAGAGCCGCCGGGTGCTCGGCGACGACGCCCTGGCGGCCCGGGCGCGCGAGCTGTCCGCCGCCTACCTGGGCAACCGCGCCCAGCCCCTCCAGGTCCGCTGGGTCACCAACCAGAACTCACGCTGGGGCTCCTGCACACCGAGCGAGCGGACCATCCGGCTCTCGCACCGGCTGCAGGGCATGCCGGAGTACGTCGTCGACTACGTGCTGCTGCACGAGCTCGCCCACCTGCTGGTGCCGGACCACGGCCCCTCGTTCTGGGCGCTGCTGGAGGCGTATCCGCGAACGGAGCGGGCGCGCGGCTACCTGGAGGGCGTCGTCTCGGCGGCCCGGCTGCCGCACATCCCGGGCGCCCGGCACGCGGGCCCGCCGGAGGCCGCCCCGACGGGATCCTGCGGCTGACCGGAGCGGTGGTCGCCGGTGCGGGCGGATCCTGGCCGAACGCCGAACGCCGAACGCCGAACGCCGAACGCCGAACGCCGAACGCCGAACGCCGAACGCCGAACGCCGAACGCCGAACGCCGAACGCCGGACGCGCGGCACGGAGGGGGCGCGGGCCACTGCGGCCCGCGCCCCCTCCGTGCCGTCGCGCCTCAGCCGGTCAGTTCCCGGGCGCGCGCCACCAGGTCGCGCACCGAGTGGTCGGTCAGCTCCGGCAGCCCGTCGAAGTCGAACCAGCGCAGATCCAGCGACTCCTCGCTGATCAGGGCCTGGGCGCCCGGCGGGGCCACCGCGATGTACTGGACGTCCAGGTGGGTGTTCTCCGGCCGGTCCTTGCCGGTGCAGCGGACCTGGTGCCGGTCGAGCTTGGCCGGCACCGGCACGCCGTCGGTGGCCAGCAGGACGAGGTCCGGGATGCCCGACTCCTCGGTGGCCTCGCGCAGCGCGGCGGCGGCCAGGTCGCGGTCGCCGGGCTCGCAGTGGCCGCCCATCTGCAACCAGAGGCCGACCTTGGGGTGCAGGGTGAGCAGCACCCGCCCGGCGGCCGGGTCGACGACGGCCGCGCTGGCGGTGATGTGGGCGGGCAGGCAGGAGCGGAAGAGGCCCTCGGGCTGCTCGGCCAGGTGGTCCAGGTAGTCGCGGCGCAGCCGCTCCTGGTCCGGGCCGGCGGGCCGCCAGCCGCTCAGGGTGCGGACGGCGTCCGCGTGCAGCGCGGACGCGCCCGTCTCGGTGAGCGTCATGCGGTGGGCTCGCCCTTCCCGTCCTCGTCCTCGTCCTTCTTCGCCAGGTCGGGCTCGGAGGGCTGGGCGGGCTTCGGGGCCGCCGACGGTCCGCCCGCGGCGGCCTCGCCGAGCAGCTTGTCGATCGCGTCGAAGTCCAGACCGCCCTCCTGGTCGCCGGCGGTGTCCCGGTGCACGAAGGCGTCCGGGTCGTCCAGGTCGGCGGCGGTGGGGAGCATGTCGGGGTGCTGCCAGAGGTCGTCGCGGCCCTCGATGCCCCGGGCGTCGGCGAGCAGCGCCCAGAGCCGGGCGGCGTCGCGCAGCCGGCGCGGGCGCAGCTCCAGGCCGACCAGGGTGGCGAAGGTCTGCTCGGCGGGGCCGCCAGCCGCGCGGCGGCGGCGGACGGTCTCGCGCAGGGCGCCGGCCTGCGGCAGGTGCGGCTCGGCGGCGGCGTGCACGACGGCGTCGACCCAGCCCTCGACCAGTGCCAGCGCCGTCTCCAGACGGGCGAGCGCGGCCTTCTGTTCGGGGGTGTCCTCGGGCTGGAGCAGACCGCCGGCCAGCGCCTCCTGGAGCGCCTCGGGGTTGCTCGGGTCGAGCTGGCCGACGAGCTCCTCCATCCGGGAGGTGTCGACCTTGATGCCGCGCGCATAGGCCTCGACTGCGCCGAACAGGTGGGCGCGCAGCCACGGCACGTGGGCGAAGAGGCGCTGGTGGGCGGCTTCGCGCAGGGCGAGGTAGAGCCTGACCTCGTCGGCGGGCACGTTCAGGCCGTCGCCGAACTCGGCGATGTTCTGCGGCAGCAGCGCGGCCTTGCCGGCCGGGGCGAGCGGCAGGCCGACGTCGGTGGAGCCGACCACCTCGGCGGCGAGCGCGCCGAGCGCCTGGCCGATCTGGCTGCCGAACATGGCGCCGCCCATCGAGCGCATCATGCCCATCAGCGGGCCGGCCATGGCCTGCATCTCCTCGGGCAGGACGCCGCCCATGGCGGTGCCGACCCGCTCGGCGACCGGGTCGACGAGGTCCTTCCAGACCGGCAGGGTGGCTTCGATCCACTCGGCCCGGCTCCAGGCGACGGCGGTGCCGGCCCCGGAGGGGAACTCGGTGACGCCGTCCAGCCAGAGGTCGGCGAGCCGGACGGCCTGGGCAACGGCGGAGCGCTCGGAGGCGCCGACCGACCGGTCCTTGGACTTGCCCTCGACGGGCTCGGCGACGACGGTCTGGCGGGCGATGTCCTTGGCGAGGTCCCAGTTCACCGGGCCGCCCTCGAACGACAGCATCTGGCCGAGCTGCTGGAAGGCGGCGCCGAGGTCGTTGGGGTTGAGACCGCCGAACATCGCGGCGAAGGGGTTGTCGCCGCCGGGTCCAGCAGGGGTGCCGGGCGCGCCGGGAGCACCGGGCATCCCCATGCCGAAGAGCGCGCCGAACGGGTTCCCGCCGAAGCCGAACGGCTGGGGGCCGCCCTCCTCGCCGCCCTGGTCCTTCTTCTTCTGCTCGTCGCCGGGTCGGCCCTTGCCGTCCTCGGGCTTGGCCTTGCCGTCCTCGGGCTCCTCTGGCGGAACGCCGAATCCGAAGGGAAGGTCGCTCACGGGGTCCTCGATCCGGTCGGCCGTCATGCGGGTGGTGGCGGAATTTCGGCCCGCCCGGGGCGGTCGGCGGAGTGGGGAAACTCGCGGCCGGTGGGCGGCTCCCGAGCGGCTGGCCCGCGCCGGGTGCACCGCCGGGCCTTCGCCTCGGGCAGGATGGACGTACGTGACACACGTACGTACGCACATAAGCTAACCGTGGAGGATGGCCGGTGAGTTCCCCGCCTTCGGACGTTCGCTCTGGGCTGACCGGAGGAGAGGACGCCCCGGACATCACGGCGTCGCCGCCTCCAGCCTACGGCGGAAGGCCACTGACCGTGGCCGTCACCGGCGCCGCCGGTGTACTCGGCGAGCGTGTCGCCGCCCGCCTCGTCGCCTCGCCGGGGGTGAAGAAGGTCCTCGCCGTGGACGACCGGCGGGGTGAGGTGCCGGGCGTGCAGTGGCGCGTCCTGGACGTCCGCGACCCGGCGGTGGCCGAGCGGCTCGCCGGTGTGGACGTGGTCGTCCACCTGGCGATGGACCTCGGGATGGAGTCCGACCCGCGGGCCCGCAGCGCCTACAACGTGCGCGGCGCGCAGACCGTGCTGACCGCCGCGGCGGCGGCCGGGGTGCACCGGGTGGTGCTCTGCACCTCCGCGATGGTCTACGGCGCGCTCGCCGACAACGAGGTGCCGCTGGCCGAGGACTCCGAGCTGCGGGCCACCGAGGAGGCCTCGCTGGTCGGGGACCTGCTGGAGATCGAGCGGCTGGCCCGGCGGGCCCCGCGGGCCCACCCCGGACTGCAGGTGACCGTGCTGCGTCCGGCCGTGGTGGTCGGGCCGGGCGTCGACACCGTGCTGACCCGGCACTTCGAGGCGCCCCGGCTGCTGGTGGTGACCGGGTCCCGGCCGTGCTGGCAGTTCTGTCACGTGGACGACCTGGCGGCGGCGCTGGAGTACGCGGCGCTCGGGCTGGTCGAGGGCGAGGTCACGGTCGGCTGTGACGGCTGGCTGGAGCAGGAGGACGTGGAGCGGCTGTCGGGCATCCGGCGGATGGAGCTGCCGGCCTCGCTGGCGCTGGGCACCGCCGCCCGGCTGCACCGGCTCGGGCTGACCCCGGCTCCGGCCGGGGACCTCGCGTACACCATGTACCCGTGGGTGGTCTCCGGCAGCCGGCTGCACGAGGCGGGCTGGCGTCCGACGCACACCAACGAGCAGGTGCTGGCCGAGCTGCTGGCGCAGGTCTCCGGGAAGCACGCGGTCGCCGGGCGGCGCCTCGGCGGCAAGGAGGCCGCCACCAGTCTGGGCGCGGCCGGGGCGACGGTGGCGCTGGTCGGTACGGCCGCGCTGGTCCGGCGCGCGCGCAAGCGGCGCCGCTTCTGACCCTTCGACGGCCGTGGACGGCAGGGCCCGCCCACGGCGTCCGCGGGCGCCCCGCGGCGTCCGCCGGGCCGGCAGGGCCCGCTCCGGACGGTTTGCCGCCGGTCCCATTTCTCACGATGCGAAATTCTCCAATCGTGATACGGAACCCTCTTGCCGGAAGACGCCCGGGATGGGGAATCATGGGGTCATGTCCGAGAACCTCGACCCCATCCGCCTGCTCGCCGTCCGCGACACCCCGCTCTCGCTCGACGAGGTGTACGAGGCGGTCGGCGACGACGCCGCCGGTGGTACGACCGTCTTCGTCGGGACGGTCCGGGACCATGACGGCGGCAAGTCGGTCGCCGCGCTGGAGTACAGCTGCCACCCCTCGGCCGAGCAGGAGATGCGCCGGATCGCCGAGAAGATCGTCGCGGAGTTCCCGGTCCGGGCGCTCGCCGCGGTGCACCGGGTCGGCCGGCTGGAGATCACCGACAAGGCCGTGATCGTCGCCGTCTCCTGCGCCCACCGGGGCGAGGCGTTCGCCGCCGCCCGCCGGCTGATCGACGACCTCAAGCACGAGGTGCCGATCTGGAAGCACCAGGTGTTCTCCGACGGCGAGGAGGAGTGGGTCGGCGCCGGCGGCTGCTGACCCACCGGGACACCGTCGACGCGCAGGCGCGCCGGGCCCTCACTCGAACGGGTCCGGACCGCTGCGCCGAATACTCCCTGGCAGTGAGCCGATCGGCCGTGCCGTAACCCGGACGGCGCCACCCGCGTTGTCCGCCGGGGTGGTTAATCTGCTCATAGACACGACGAGCTGGGAGTACTGACATGGCTGCGCTCGCCTGGTTGATCATTCCGGTTGTCGCCGCACTGTTCGCCGCCGTGTGGGCGGGCTGGGCCCAGCGGGCCCCGAGAGCCACCGGCGACCCCGCCTCCCTCGCCGAGCACCGGCGCTTCATGGCCGCGATGGAACGCACCACCGCCGCCGCCGCCCCGGGTGAGGATCCCGGCCGGTAGCCCGACGGGCGTACCGTCAGCCGCGTCCCGTACTGTCGAGGCATGCCACGCCGCTCTGCGACGATGCTCGCCGCCACCCTGCTGCTCATAGCGCTGCTCTGCGCGTCGGTGCTGATGAAGGTGCCGTACACCGAGATGAGCCCGGGGCCGACGTACAACACGCTCGGGGTGCAGGAGAAGACGGGCACGCCGGTGATCACCGTCACCGGCCACGAGTCGTACCCGGTGAGCGGGCACCTCAACATGACCACCGTCCAGGTCACCGGCGCCAAGTACGAGCCGAGCCTGGTCAACGCGGTGGTCGGGTGGCTCCGTGACGACGTGCTGGTGGTCCCGCACGACAACGTCTACCCGAAGGGCCAGACGGACGCCGACGCCAAGCGGCAGAACGCCGAGGAGTTCGCGCTCTCCGAGGACCACGCGCGGACGGCGGCGCTGACCCAGCTCGGCATCCCGGTCGGTAACGAGCTGATCGTCCAGTCGGTCACGGCCGGCGCTCCGGCGGAGGGCAAGCTGCACGCCGGCGACCGGATCGTCGCGGTCGACGGCACCCCGGTCGCGGACGCGGACGCGGTGGCCAAGGCCGTCACCAGGCACCAGCCCGGCGAGACGGCCGTCTTCACCGTGGTGCCGATGGTCAAGGACGCCGGCAAGGCCGATCCGGCGGCGGCCCGCACCGACATCGCCGTCCCGACCGTGAAGTCCCCGGACACCGGCGCCGCGATGGTCGGCATCCGGCCCGGGATCCGGCACACCTACCCGTTCCAGATCGACATCGGCCTCCAGGACGTCGGCGGTCCGAGTGCGGGCCTGATGTTCTCGCTGGGCATCATCGACAAGCTGACACCCGAGGACCTCACCGGCGGCAGGTTCGTCGCGGGCACCGGCACCATCGACGACAGCGGCTCGGTCGGCCCGATCGGCGGGATATCGATGAAGCTGATCGCGGCCCGGGACGCGGGCGCCGAGTACTTCTTCACCCCGGCCGCCAACTGTGCGGAGGCCGGCAAGAACACCCCGTCCGGGCTGACCCTGATCAAGGCCGAGACGCTGGACGGCGCGCTGAAGTCGCTGGAGCAGGTCCGCAGCGGGCAGACCGCCGCGCTGCCGTCCTGCGCGAACTAGCCGGCGACCGGCCGGTGGCGGGGTCGCGCCGCCGGCTCCGGACGGGACCGCCCGGAGCCTGCGACGCGGACGGCTAGGCGAAGGTGGCGAGCAGCGCCTCGGTCAAGCCCGGGACGAGGTCGGGACCGGTCAGCACCTCGCGCGCGACGTCCTTGGAACGCAGCCGCAGGGCGATCTCCTTCTTGCCGTCGCGCAGCACGGCGGCGGTGATCCGCACCTCCTCGCGCTTGGGGTGGTTGGCCACCCAGTCCGCGAGCTGGGCGTCGGAGGCGTTGCGCGGGCGGGACTGCTCGGCGCCCGGCGGCAGCATCAGCCGCTCGACCACCAGGGCGCAGCCGGCCACCGCGTCGGGCCAGGCGATGGTGGCGAGGAACTTGTCCAGCTCCATCCCGGCGGGCAGTTCGTCCTGCTCGACCGGGGTGAGGCCGGCCTCCGGACTGTCGGAGAGGCCGAGCTGCTCGGCGATCCGGGGATCGGCCTTGCGCAGCTTCGCGCTGTCCACCAGGGCGAACAGCCGGGCCGGGAGGTCCCAGCCGAGGGTGGCGGCGTACTCGTCGATCTCCAGCGCGGCCCGGGTCAGCGGGGTCGCGGCCGGGAGCTTGGAGACGTCGTCGGGGGAAGGGGAGACATCGGACATGCCTCAATCCTCACACGGCGGGCGGTCCGGGCGGTGCCACCCGCGGTCCGGCACGGGCGGCCGGGACGGGTTCGCCCCGGCCGGTGTCCGACCGGTGGCGTCCGGTGAGCGGACGGCCGGCCGGCGGCGGCCTGGGAACGCCGGAGTAACCGTCTGCTAACGGCGGGAACTCGGCTAAAGCCTGGTTAAGTTGCACTGACGACCGATCGATTCCAGACGACACAGCTGAGGTGCCCCGTGGTATTCCAGATGCCGGAACGCTCAGGGCCGGGATTCCGGCGCAGGGTAGGCCCGCCCTCCCGGCGGGCGCGGGTGGCCCTGCTGACCCTGGGCGTACTCGCGGTGCTCTTCCTGCTGTTCGTCATGTTCGCCGGATTCTGGACGGACTGGCTCTGGTTCAAGTCGGTCCACTACTCCTCGGTGTTCACCACCCAGCTCTGGACGAAGGTCGGCCTGTTCGCCGTCTTCGGCCTGCTGATGGCGCTGGTCGTGGGCGCGAACGTCTGGCTGGCGCACCGGCTCCGGCCACCGCTGTCGGCGATGTCGGTGGAGCAGCAGAGCCTGGACCGCTACCGGGCCGGCCTGGCGCCGTTCAAGCGCTGGGCGCTGATCGGGATCTCGCTGGTGATCGGCCTGGTGGCCGGGGCCGCGGCCTCGGGCCAGTGGCGGACGTGGCTGCTGTGGACCAACGGGACGTCGTTCGGCGTCAAGGACCAGCAGTTCGGCATGGACGTCTCGTTCTACGCCTTCGAGCTGCCGTTCTACGAGTTCGTGCTCGGCTTCGCGTTCAGCGCGGTGATCGTCTCGCTGCTGGCCTCGGCGCTGGTGCACTACCTGTACGGGGGCCTGCGGCTGCAGGGCCCGGGCCGCCGGGCCAGCGCCGGCGCGCAGGGCCACCTCGCGGTGCTGCTCGGCGTGTTCGTGCTGTTGAAGGCGGTGGCGTACTGGCTGGACCGGTACGCGCTGGCGGTGAAGACCGGTTCGTACAAGAGCGTCACCGGCTGGACCGGCCTGCGCTACGTGGACGCCAACGCGTTCCTGCCGGCCAAGACCATCCTGTTCTTCGTCGCGATCATCTGCGCGGTGCTGTTCTTCCTGACCCCGATCCGCCGCACCTGGGCGCCGGCCCTGATCGGCCTCGGGCTGATGGTGCTGTCGGCGGTGCTGATCGGCGGGGTGTACCCGGCGATCGTGCAGCAGTTCCAGGTCAAGCCGAACGAGCAGGCCAAGGAGACGCCGTACATCCAGAAGAACATCGACGCGACCCGGCAGGCGTACGGGATCGCGGACAGCCAGACCACCCAGTACACCCCGCAGGGTTCGACCACCGCGGAGGCGCTCAAGCCGGACGCGCAGACCATCGCGGACATCCGCCTGCTGGACCCGAACGTCGTCTCGCCGACCTTCCAGTCGATCGAGCAGCAGCGCTCGTACTACGCCTTCCCGGCCACGCTGGACGTGGACCGCTACGGCAAGGGCGAGGGCGCCCAGGACACCGTGATCGGCCTGCGTGAGCTGGACCTCAACGGGGTGCAGCGCAACTGGATCAACGACCACTTCAAGTACACCCACGGCTACGGCGCCGTGGTGGCCAAGGGCAACCAGGTCAACGACAAGGGACAGCCGGTCTTCACCGAGTCCGGCCTGCCGGCCACCGGTTCGCTGGGCGACTACCAGCAGCGCGTCTACTACGGCGAGAAGACCGGCACGTACTCGATCGTCGGCGGCGCCAACCAGGAGATCGACTACACCACCGACTCGGGTGAGAACAAGCAGTACCAGTACACCGGTGGCAGCGGCGTCTCGCTGGACAACCCGATCACCCGGGCCGCGTACGCGGTGAAGTTCGCCGAGCCGCAGATCCTCTACGCGGGGGCGATCACCGACGGCGCCAAGGTCATCTACGACCGGACGCCCAAGGAGCGGGTGGAGAAGGTCGCCCCCTGGCTGTCGATCGACGCCGACCCGTACCCGGTCGTGCAGCCCGGCCCCGACGGCAAGCCCGGTCGGGTGGTCTGGGTGCTGGACGGCTACACCACCTCCGACGGCTACCCGTTCTCCTCCAAGACGACGCTGGGCACGGCCACCAAGGACTCGCTGACCAACCAGCGCGGTGAGCTGCTGACCGCCGCCAACCAGGTCAACTACATCCGCAACTCGGTCAAGGCCACCGTGGACGCGTACACCGGCGAGGTGACGCTCTACCAGTGGGACGAGAACGACCCGGTGCTGAAGACCTGGATGAAGGCGTTCCCGGACACCGTCAAGGCCAAGGCCGACATCCCGGGCACGCTGATGCCGCACCTGCGGTACCCGCAGGACATGTTCAAGGTGCAGCGCGACCTGCTCGGCCAGTACCACGTGACGGACGCCAACTCGTTCTTCAACGGCAGCGACATCTGGCAGATCCCGGTGGACCCGACCAGCGACACCAAGCAGCCCCAGCCGCCCTACTACCTGACGGTGCGGATGCCGGACCCGGCGGTCACCGCCGCCAGCTTCTCGCTCACCAGCACCTTCGTGCCGAGCGGTCGGGAGAACCTGGCGGCCTTCATGGCGGTCAGCGCCGACCCCGGGCCGGACTACGGGAAGATCCGGCTGCTCAAGGTGCCGGGGGACAGCAAGACGCTCGGCCCCAACCTGGTGCAGTCGCAGTTCAACTCGCGCCAGGAAGTGGCCCAGCAGATCACCCTGCTGAAGAGCGGCGGTGACTCCGAGCTGGAGTACGGCAACCTGCTGACCCTGCCGGTCGGCGGCGGCCTGCTCAACGTCGAGCCGGTGTACGTGCGCGGACGCGGTGCCAAGTACCCGACGCTGCAGAAGGTGCTCGCGGTCTACGGCAACGACAACGTGGCCTTCGAGAACACCCTGGAGGAGGCGCTGAAGAAGGTCTTCGCGGGCGCCGCCCCGGCGACCACGCCGACCGCGCCCACCGCCCCGGGGACGCCGACCAGCCCGACCACGCCGACGCCCACCCCGGGTACGCCGACGCCGGGGGGCACGGTCACGCCCGAGCTGCAGAAGGCGATGACGGACGTGCTGAAGGCGCAGAGCGACCTCGACGCCGCCGCCAAGGCCGGCGACTGGGTGGCCGTCGGGCAGGCGCAGAAGGCGCAGAGCGAGGCGGCCAAGGCCTTGGCCGGGGCCCTGCAGAAGGCCGGACTCGCGCCGACGGCCGCTCCCTCGGCGGCCCCGACCCCGTCGGGCTCACCGGGTGCCACCCCGGCGCCGAGCACCGGCCCCTGAGCTGCGGTAACCGATTTCAGTCCCACCCCGCGCCCGTGCTATGGTTTGTCTACCGACGCGGGGTGGAGCAGCTCGGTAGCTCGCTGGGCTCATAACCCAGAGGTCGCAGGTTCAAATCCTGTCCCCGCTACTCAGTAGCACAGAGGCCCGGAGGATCATCCTCCGGGCCTCTCGCGTTTTCCTCCGAGGGCTGCGCGGGCCCCTCCGGTACTATCGACCGTCGCCACCGACGCCGGAATCGGGGTTTGTGGGGCCCGAGTGTCGGGAAATCGACAAAGCGCCGAAGCAATTTCGTCGGCTTCGGTTCCGCGCCGCCGAATTCGGCCGGGGCAGGTGTACGCGGGTTGCGGGTGATGCGACGATGGGACACACGGGGGACACCGCACGGCTGCTGACCAGCCGTCGGTGCCGGCGCGCCCCGTGGGGACCCCTGCGGCCGGAGGCCGGGAGCGGGTCCGTCCGGCCGCGGGCCGGGGGAGGATGCCGCGACACTCTGGGGGAGCGGGAGTCGGCATGAGGCTGATCGGCAAGAACGGGCCAGGAGCCAAGTCCGCAGCGACCACCGAGGCGGACACCGAGGGCTGGGCCGAGAGTTCCGAGGAGCACCCCGGCGCCCTGCCCGCCCAGCGCACCGGCGGGCTGACCGAGCGTCGGTCCGGCGGCTACGGCCCCGACAGCCTGGTGCACGTCTCCGCCCGCCAGTTCACCGCCGCCATCGGTCCGTACAGCGCCACCACGGAGGACGAGGAGGGCGAGGAGGGGCGCGACCGGGCCGGGCTCGACTCCGCCGGTTTCGACTCCGCCAGTTTCGAGAGTGCGCTGGCCGCCCGCGAGCAGGCCGCCCTGGAGGCCCGGCACCGCCAGGCCGCCGACGACGGGGACCCGGACGCCGCCAGCCGGCTCGGCACCCTGCTGCTGCGCCGCGGGGACCTGGAGGACGCCGAGCCGTACCTGCGCGCCGCGGCCGCCGCCGGGCTGCGCGCGGCTGCCAACAACCTCGGCGTGCTGCTCCACCAGCAGGGCCACCGCTCGGAGGCCGCCCAGTGGTGGCGCCAGGCCGCCGTGGCCGGCAGCGCGCCCGCCGCGCACGCGCTCGGGCTCCAACTGCGGGACCAGGGCGAGGAGGAGGCCGCCGAGTACTGGCTGCACTTCGCCGCCGACCACGGCCACCCGCTCGGCGCCTACGCGCTGGGCGACTTGATGGAGCACCGGCGGGACGTCCGTGCCGAGCGCTGGTTCAAGGTCTCCGCCGACGCCGGGCACCGCGAGGCCGCCTACCGGCTGGCCCGGATGCGCGAGGCCGCGGGGGACAAGGAGACCGCCGAGACCTGGTACCGCACCGCCGCCGCCCGCAGCCACGCCCGCGCCGCACTGCGGCTCGGCGTGCTCCTGGAGGAGCGCTCCCGCGTCGACCACGCACTGCTGGACGAGGCCGCGCGCTGGTACCGGCAGTCGGCGCAGAACGGCGAGCCGCGGGCGGCCTGCGCGCTGGGCTTCCTGCTGCGCGACTCCGGGGACCTCACCGCCGCCGCCGAGTGGTGGCAGGAGGCCGCCGAGGCCGGGGACGGCAACGCCGCCAACGCCCTGGGCGCGCTGCACGCCTCGCGCGGCGAGGCGGCCGAGGCCGAGCGCTGGTACCGCAGCGCGCTGGACGCCGGCGATCAGAACGGCGCCTTCAACCTCGGGCTGCTCTGCGCCGGGGCGGGCCGCGACCAGCAGGCCGAACAGTGGTACCGCCGCGCCGCGTACGCCGGGCACCGGGAGGCGTGCAACGCGCTGGCCGTGGTGCTGCTCCAGCGCGGCGACGAGTCGGGCGCCGAGCCGTGGTTCTCCAAGGCCGCCGAGGCCGGCAGCGTGGACGGCGCCTTCAACCTGGGCGTCCTGCACGCCGGGCGCGGGGACCACCGGCAGGCGCAGGAGTGGTACGCGCGCGCCGCCGCCGAGGGCCACGGCGAGGCGGCCCTCCAACTGGCGGTGGTCCAGGAGCAGCGCGGCAACCTGGCCGGCGCGCTGGAGCGCTACCGGCAGGCGGCGGCCGGCGGGTCGGCCGAGGGCGCGTTCCGGCTGGCCTCGGTGCTCGACCGGCGCGGCGACGCGGACGCCGAGGCCGAGCACTGGTACGCCGTCGCGGCCGACGCCGGCCACCGGCGGGCGCAGGTGCGGATGGGCGTGCGGGCCGCCGAGCGCGGGGCGCTGGAGATCGCGGAGAGCTGGTACCGGCGGGCGGCCGGGGCGGGCAGCCGCAGCGCGGCCTTCAACCTGGGCCTGCTGCTGGCCCGGCAGGACTGCGAGGCCGAGGCGATGCTCTGGTACACCCGGGCCGCCGACGCCGGGCACGGCCGGGCGGCGCTGCGCCTCGCCCTGCTGGCGCTGCGCCGCGGGGAGCCGGTGCAGGCGGAGAACTGGTGCCGGCGGGCCGCCGACCACGGCCCGGCCGAGGTCGCGGAGCGGGCCGGTCGTCTGCTGGGCGCGCTGCACGCGGAGTTGAGCGCGTAGCGCTCGCTCAGGGGCCGGTGGTACAGCCGGGGCAGAGGCCCCGGTAGGTGATCTCGGCACCGGAGACGGTGAAGCCGAACCGCTCGCTGTGGGGCAGGCCGGCCAGGGGGTCGCCCTGGGGATGGACGTCGCGGATGGCGCCGCAATCCGAGCAGACCAGGTGCTGGTGGGGCCGGTGCGCGTTGGGGTCGTACCGCTTGGCCCGGCCGTCGGTGGCGACCTCCAGCACCTCGCCGAGGCAGACCAGCTCGCCGAGCGTGTTGTAGACCGTCGCGCGGCTGATCTCGGGCAGGCGTTCCACGGCCCGGGCGTGCACCTCGTCCGCCGTGAGGTGGACGTGCTCCCCGTCGAGGACCTCGGCCACGACCCGGCGCTGCGAGGTCAGCCGCCACCCACGTCCGCGAAGTCGTTCCAGCAGATCACTCATGCGTACAGGATAAGTGAAGCTCTGACTTTGGTTCCAGTGTTGACTTAGACAAAGTCCAAGTTAGGATCGAGCTGTTGTCACGACCGGATCACGCGGAGGCACCCCCTTATGACCACCCAGGACGAACTGCGCCCCATCCTCACCACGGAGGCGGGTGCCCCCGTCGCCGACAACCAGAACACCGAGACCGCCGGCATCGGCGGCCCGGCGCTGATCCAGGACCAGCAACTGTTCGAGAAGCTGGCGCACTTCAACCGTGAGCGGATCCCGGAGCGCGTGGTGCACGCCCGCGGCGCGGCGGCGTACGGCACCTTCACGGTGACGGCCGACGTCACCGCCTACACCCGGGCCAGCTTCCTCGCCGAGGTGGGCAAGCAGACCGAGACCTTCCTGCGGTTCTCCACCGTGGCCGGCAACCTCGGCTCCGCCGACGCCGTCCGCGACCCGCGCGGTTTCGCGCTGAAGTTCTACACCGAGGACGGCAACTACGACCTCGTCGGCAACAACACCCCGGTGTTCTTCATCAAGGACGCCACCAAGTTCCCGGACTTCATCCACACCCAGAAGCGGGACCCGTACACCGGCTCCCAGGAGGCGGACAACGTCTGGGACTTCTGGGGCCTGTCGCCCGAGTCGACCCACCAGGTGACCTGGCTCTTCGGCGACCGCGGCATCCCGGCCAGCTACCGCCACCTCGACGGCTTCGGCTCGCACACCTACCAGTGGCAGAACGAGGCCGGCGAGTACTTCTGGGTCAAGTACCACTTCAAGACCGACCAGGGCATCAAGAACCTGACGGCGCAGGAGGCGGCCCTCCTGGCGGGCGAGGACCCGGACAGCCACCAGCGCGACCTGCGTGAGTCCATCGAGCGCGGCGAGTTCCCGAGCTGGACGGTCAGCGTCCAGATCATGCCGGCCGCCGACGCGGCCCAGTACCGCTTCAACCCCTTCGACCTGACCAAGGTCTGGCCGCACGCCGACTACCCGCTGGTCGAGTTCGGCAAGCTGGAGCTCAACCGCAACCCCGACAACGTCTTCGCCGAGGTCGAGCAGTCGATCTTCTCGCCGTCGCACTTCGTGCCCGGCATCGGCCCGTCCCCGGACAAGATGCTCCAGGGCCGCCTGTTCGCCTACGCGGACGCCCACCGCTACCGCGTCGGCATCAACGCCGACCACCTGCCGGTGAACCGCCCGCACGCCACCGAGGCGCGCACCAACAGCCGGGACGGCCACCTCTACGACGGCCGCCACGGCCGCCGCAAGAACTACGAGCCCAACAGCTTCGGCGGCCCGGTGCAGACCGGCCGCCCGCTCTGGGCCGCCACCGCGGTCACCGGCGCCACTGGCACCCACGAGGCGCCCTCGCACGCCGAGGACGACGACTTCGTGCAGGCGGGCAACCTGTACCGGCTGATGGGCGAGGACGAGAAGCAGCGGCTGATCGCCAACCTGGCCGGCTTCATCGCCAAGGTCTCCGCGGACCGCGAGGACATCGTCGAGCGGGCGATCGAGAACTTCCGCCAGGCCGACGCCGACTACGGCCGCCGGCTGGAGACGGCGGTCCGGGAACTGCGCAAGCAGAAGTAGCGGTACCCCGATGAGCCGCGGGCCCGGAGACCGGATGACCGGTCACCGGGCCCGCACGCATCTTCGCCCGCTCGCCTCCGGGCCGCTTGATCCGGCGCCGACGGTCGGCGCTCCGTCGCTCCTTCGTCGCTCCGTCGCTTCTCCCTTTCGGCACCGGCGCGGCCCTTCGGCTCGGGGCGGGTTCGG